>CAMAPG010000014.1 GCA_945859965.1 Opitutus sp. GAS368
GCAAGCTCTTCGCGCAAACGATGGGAGACAGCCTCAGTCAGCGGAATTTCCGCGCCGCATTTCGGACAGGAGATGGTGTTGTCGGTCATGGCGGAAACGTAGCACCGGTGGTTGGACATCCGCGGTCCTACCGATCGAGATTGATTCAAATTATCTTCAGAGCGATCAGGCCCGGAGTTCGAGCATCGTCCCGCCAACTGGGAAATGAATCCATGTCGATTGAACAACCTGCCCAGTTGCAGCAAGGGCAGTCCGGTATGCGTTGATCTGTCCGGAGAAACTCAACGCCTTGTCACGCTGTGCAGCAGCGGAGCCTTGAAATGACTTGTGGTCTATGACGACCCACCCGGATGCAGTTTCAAGCGCGAGGTCGATGAAACCAGATAACGCCTGCCCGTCGTCGTCTCGAACGAAGAACGGCACCTCCACCAAGATTGTCTTCGGTGAGAACCTCTCGTGGATTTGCGCCGAGAACCGTTCAACTGCGCCGATGACGTCGCGTGCTTTGAGGCGCCCCTCCAGGCCGTAGCCACGGAGCAGGCGCTCGATCATTGTGAGGCGCTCAGGATGGTTGGGGTTGAGCAAATCAGCCGCAAAAATTCCGTGAAGAGCATCTCCCAGATCGGCGTCTTCCACGTCACCGACAATCTCCAAGCGGCTCCCTAGACTGACGATTTCGCCCACGATGGCGGATGCCAATGCAGGTTGGACTGAAGGCGTGATTCCGGCTGGACGTTTTGGAGTGCGCGCAATCGCCAATGGAAACCAGCGGTATGTGGCTGCGGGTGGCGGAGTGGTGACCGACTGCAGTGGGCGGAACGTCCGCGTGCGGCACTGAATTGGTGTGGCTTCTGATGCCCCGATTGTGCCTTCGAGCACATCTGTCGTGCCGGAAAGTGGGCGCAACCACGAAGCTCTCAGCAGATCGAGGAGATGCTGCTGCTCACCGCGACGAATGACGGGGATCAAGAGATCACGGGCGCGCGTGAAGCCGACGTAGAGGAGCCTTAGCTCTTCCTCCTCACTAGCCTGCTGGGCTTTCTGACCGGCGGGACTGGCGGCGATGGAGTCGGCAAGTTGAATGTTGGTCTTGAGCCCGCCGAATGGCCACGGCCAGAAGCGCAATCGCCGATTTGCCAGCGGAGCGGCGGGATCGAATGGCGCATCTTGAACGACGTTCAGATCCCACAGCCGATTCTTCGGTTCATATTCCAGCTCGATGCAGATCACCACCGGCCACTCGAGCCCCTTGGCACCGTGGTAGGTCGAAACGTGGATCGCGTCCGCGTGTTCGTCCGCCGCCTGGGTGTCGAGTTCCATCCGGCTCTGTTCGTCACACCAGAAGACGAAGCCGGCGACTGTTGCAGGGTTGTGGGTGTTGCCGCACGCCGCCTCGTATTGACGGGCCATGCCCCGCAGCGTTTCGAGATTCGCCCGACGCCGTGCGGCGCGCGCCTCGGAGTTGCCCCACGCGGATACTGTTGCGAAAACATTGCCCGCACACAGAGCCTGATCGAGTGCTTCGGCCGGCGTGAGCTGTTTGAGCCGCTTGCTGTCCTCGTGCAGCGCAACGATGGACGGATGAACCAGAGGCGGCTCAATTCCCCACATACGGCCATCAGAATTCGGCGGCTGTGCAGCCAAGTATTCAAGCCGGTTTGCGAGCCATTCTTCCGGCATTCTCGATCCTTCGAGCGCGATGATTTCGGCGGTGGCCAGTGTATCGCCCGGATCAGCCAGGCGCCGTAGGCAAGCCATCGCCAGGCGCGCCTCGGGCGTGCCAAGTAGGCCGGCAGCCCCCAAAGTCAAAGGCAGGCCGCGCTCGCTCAGAGCCTCGGCCAACTCTCCGGCGCGCTTGTTCGTCCGACAAAGCACGGCCACATCGCGCGGGCGCACAGGTCGCGCCTGCTTGGTCTCCTTGTCGATCACTTTACAGCCGGTTGCGGGAGAGAGAAGGCCCGCGATGGCCTCGCCCATTGCGCGACCAAACTCCAAATTGGTCAGCTTTTTTGCCGAGCCGTCCTTCTTCGTGTTTGCGCTGACTGTGTCCCAAAACTCCAGCCCTATGCCAAGCTGGGGATCGGCTTTGCGATGGGCGTTCAGCTCCACCTCGGCCTTCTCCAATTCAAGCGTGTCCTTGAACGCCGGCACGAAGAGCGCGTTGAAGATCTCTACCAACTCCGGCCTAGCACGGTAGGTCTTCGAGAGCGTGCTCGTCAGGCCGGATTGGCTTTTGACGTATGCGACGACCGCACTCATCAGCGATGGGTCACTCCCACGGAAGCCGTAGATCGCCTGCTTTACATCACCGACCCAAACGGTGTCGCAACGAACCAGCTCTGCCAGTCGCATAAACAGAGCGAGCTGGATTGGATTCGTGTCCTGAAACTCATCGACGATCAGGAGGTCGAACTCCTCGCGGATCACATGCGCCACGTCCAAACGATTCAAAAGCTCCAACGTCCGCTGTTCGAGATCGGTAAAGTCGAGCAGTCCACGCTCTTCCTTCCGACTCTGGTAGAGATCGAGTGCCGTTGCAGCGACGGAGAATATGAACTCGGTGAACCGGCGGATGTCGTCGTGTAAGCGCGGATGTTCCGCGTAGTGAGCGGCGGCTTGCGCCACCGGGTCTGCGAGTAGGGCAACCTTCTTTGCCGGTCGATCATTCACGAGTTTGACCCACTCGCTCCAAGGCAGACGACCGCTGCTCAGCCCTTGGGATGCCGCTTCGATCTGACTCACGTATTTGCGCGTGACATCGGTGTCGTCGCTGGAGGATCCGAGTGCCGCGATTGTCGAGGTGATTGCGGCTCTCAACGGCTCTTCCACTTCCGCTGCCGCACCCATCGGCTTCGGGAAAAGCGCGAGCAGTTCGTCTGCGCTGCGCTCTCCCATCATCGGAAGCTCAGATGCGGCGATGATATTTTCTCGGGCCTTTGAGGCCACCTTGCCGATCCACTCAGTCCACTTGTATTCGCGAGTCTCGTGATCACTCTGCCCCAATCGGTCACTGATGGCCTGAATCTCCTGAATCTGCGCCGCGTCACACGCTTCCTCGATTGCTTGGTTGAGCAAGATCTCCGCGTCCTTCTCCGAGATGATCGCAATCTTGGGCGATATGCCCGCTTCAAACGCAAATCGCTCAAGCAGTCGGGTGCAGACGCTATCGACGGTCCCGAGTAGAGATTCACCGAGGCGCTCTGCGAGGTCGATGCGGCCGCTGGCGAACAAAGTCTGGCGCACACGCTCGACGAGTTCGTCAGCGGCTTTGTTGGTGAATGTGGTGCCAATGATGGCCTGCGGTCGGAAGGTGCCACCCACGATTCCTTCGCGGATAATCCGCGTTAGCTCAGTGGTCTTGCCCGTGCCGGCACCGGCAGTGATGAGCTTCATGCGTTCTCCTTCCACCCCGTGAGAGCGTCAAAATCGTTGTAGCGGTCGGCTTCTTTCGGCGGCTGCCACCGCTCAATCACCGGACTTGAGTTTGCCGGCGGAGCGGCACCAGTGGCGGGGTCAGCGCCCTCGACCGAGACCTCGATCCAGCCCTGATCGAGCAGCTCCCGTCGCCACTGCCAGACCTCCTGGAACTGGAGCCAGCACACCTCAAGCCCCGCTTGGACTCCTTTCCCGATCCGCACTTCCTCAGCGCGCTGGAAATAGTCACGACTTTGCGCCAGCAGGCATTCTTTGGTCAGGATGAAATAGGCGGCTTCGGGCCATGTGCCACCGGCGGCAACAAGACAGCCATAAATGGCGAGCTGAAGCTGCAAGTTGTCTTTGAGTTCCGCGCGCTTGTCGGTGAGCTGGCGATACTTCATGTCGATTACCGCCATGCGGCCGGTGGTGGTTTCGGCCAGCAGGTCGATCTTGCCGCCAATCGTCCCTCCGCCGAATGGCCGAGCCGTCGGTTCATGGTTCACTTTGACCTTCGTGACTCCCGCTTCGCGTAGATGCTCCACCAGGCACCAGAGCGCACGCTTGCTCTCACCGAGTAGCGACTCCGCGGCAGCACGCTTTCCATGCAAAAGAAGGTTTGCGCCCTCGGTTGGTAGAAGCTGCCACCATTGGCTTGTCGTCCATGTTTCCACTTCGGCGCGAGAAGCTCTCAGCCAATCAATCGGTGCGCTCTCGGCGAAGAACAATTCGAAGATCCGATGTAGTAGATTGCCGCGCTGACTCGCTTCGCGGACGGACTGATTCCCGAACAGCACGCCGGCACGGAGCTTCGCCCTATATTCAAGAACCCACTGATACGGGCTAAAGATGAAACGTGCGGCGCTCGTAAAGGATTCCTGCTCGCGTGGACGGAGATAATTTCCATCGGGCAGCTTCCACCATCGCTTCAACGGCGCGAGCCGATGGAGCGCGAGGTCGGACATCGTGATCGACGTCGTGCGCGGCCACGGTGTTTCAGTCGGCCTTGCGACAAACTCGTCGAGGTCAAAGACTGGCAGTGTGTGCCCCGCAACGAGAGCCCGCAGTCGATCGTAAAGAGGATGATGCGGCACGGCGTCATTGCCCGCCTGGCGTGGCATGAAGAAGATCATCTGCTTTCGCGCGGCGAAGACTGGCCGCAGCGAAACGAGATGATCGTAACTGAGCTGCGCGGCGCGCGGCAGAACTTCAGCTCCGTGGCGCGCGAGCTGCTCGATTTCGGCGGAAGTCCACGGCGACGTAGGCGAAGCGAGCGGCCCGCAAAAGCCCCACCACAACAAGACATCTGCGAGTTCAATTGCTGCGCCAGCGGAGTGAAGGCACGGAATCGAACCCAATTCCGCAGGCTCATCGATGCCTCGCGTGCCGATTCCAGACGCCTGTTCGAGAATTCGATCTAGCTGCGGGCGTGTCACATTTTCGAGCGACCGAAGGATTTCGCCTACCTCGGCGGCTTGGGATGCCATGACTCGATATTGTTCCGATAGGGCGGGAGCAGCATCGCCCTGCGCTGCGGCGACCGCCCACTGCACCAGACGCGAGCACGTCTCAGCCAGCGCTTTGCCAGAAGCGCCATTGACCGGGTCAAATCGTTCGCAATCAATCCACGTAGCGATGTCCGTGTCGATCTTCGACAGTGCTTTGCTCCGGGCGGCTGGGTCGTTTGCGAGCTTTTCCTCAATCTTGGATTTGGAGCTGGCGACCGCTTGTAGCCAACCCGCACCACCGATGCCGGGATGCTCGGAGACTGCACGAGCAAGTTTGCCTCGGAGCAGTCCACCCATCGGGCCGACGGGATGGGCGAGAAACTCGAGCAGACAGCCGGGGTCGAGCGGCGCCCATCTCAGGCGCAGTGTGAGAGGCAACAACTGCAAGACAGGACGCAAAACCGAATGCGGCGCCAGCGCAACGATTGGCTCGTCGAGCGCGCACAGAGCAGCATCAAGGTGCAGTCCCTCAGACTCCGCGAGCACAGAGGCTGTGAACTTCTGCTGCCGACAACGCTGCATGATCTGCGCTGCGGCGTGAGCAAGAGTGACTTCAGAGCCAGCGGTGAGAACGAGAACGGACTCGTCGCCGCGCATGTCGATACTGTCGCTGGGCTTGAGCAGCGCTTCCTGGATTCGCCGCAAATCGCTTCCGGCTTCTGCTGCCGGTTCCAGTCTCTCTCGCGACAGCCGACCGAACGAAGCTCCGAGCCGTTCGAGAAGCCGCCTTAACAAGGCAGGCAGGTGGGCGGGATCGTCGATGACCTCCACTGCGCCAAGGTGCGGCTCGCGTCCCTCCAACGCGCCGAGGATAGTTTTGACCCGATCTCCAACTCCGGGGGCAACAGTGTCAGCGGCGAGCTGTTGGACATCAGCAAGATCGCGGAGGCGCTGGGAATCGCTTGGGTCGGCCAAACCTGTCCAACCCGCGAGCACAAGCTCATCGCGCCAGCGCAGCAAAACCTCGGCAACCGCAAACGCATCGCGCTCAAACGAGGCCGAGTAGAAACGCCGCTGCTCGGCTTGCGCCTGTTCGAGGATGATCCGGTATTGCGCGACACGACGAGGCGTCGGCGCCGTTTTCGTGCGAACCCCAAGCCGGACTTCCAGCACCGTCAGCAACGCTTCCGGCCCACACACGAGTTCGTTGATGCAATTGCGTCTCTCCTGCGGCCGATAGCCGTCGAGCGATAAGCCAAAGGTGATTCTCACGTTTTGTTTCCCTTTGATCCCAATGAGCCAGCCAGCACTGCTTCCGCGGCGAGCCGAATCCGTTGCTTGAGTTCCGGTGGTTCGAGGACTGTGGCGTGCCCGGCCCAGCTCAGAATCCATCGCTCGATTTCCTCCAGGCTCCCGAGCGTCATGCTCAGTTCCACCTCGCCGCCCGCGAGCCGCTTGATCTTTTGCGATGGATGCCACTGGCGCTCGCACACAAGGCGGGCTGCGAACTCATCAAAACGAATCACCACATGGTGTTTCGCCTTCCCCTTGAAGACGCCGAAGCTGTCGCTCAGGTGGTCTGAAATGGAGAAATCCGCCGGTCGCCGGAATTTCGCTCTCATATCCCGCACCTTGCGCATTCGTGGCAGGGCGAACGTGCGCAGTTGCTGCCGCGCCAGATCGAATCCGAAAACATACCACTGATTCTCGATGCAGCCGAGATGATAGGGCTGGATGCGCCGCTCCTCGTGCTGCGAACCGCGCAACTTCTTGTATTCAAATGCGAGTTCGTGGGAGTCGAGGGTCGCCCGACTCACCGTCTCGAACAGTTCAAGGTCTGCAACCCTCGATCCCAGACCCCTGAACGAAATCGCGGAATCCACGTCGCCCCACTGAAACCCGATGCGCTCTTTGAGACCGTCCGTGATTTTCTCGAAGGCGGTTCGCAGCGGCTTTTCAAAAGACGTGCCGCGATACTGCTCCAGAGCCTTCTGGGCAACGAAGAGCGCCACGACTTCGCCCTCAGAAACTTCGACGCTCGGGAAGTGCGTGACGGGTTCGGTGTAAACAAAACCGAAATGAAGCTGGTCGTATTCAATCGGCAGCCCGAGCCGATCCCGCATGAAGTCAATATCGCGCTGGATGGTCTTGGTGGAAACCTCCAGTTCGTCAGCCAGCTTCCTACAGTTGGGAAAATCGCCGGCGATCAGCTTCTTGTGCAGCCGCATCATCCGCTCCAGCGGTGGACGCGAAAATTGCGAGGCTTTGGGAAGACGAACCGGGGATTTCAAGCGCGACATAAGCAGATGTGTAGGGATGCACGCCGATGCTGCTCAAGAACATTCATTCAAGGGTCGGACAGCATTTGTCCAAGGCGCGGTGATTTCATCGTGCGCGGTTGGAAAACCGGCTTCGGGATGGGCAACTGCCCGGGGCCGGTTTTCCGTGGCCGCAGCCGATCAAACTACGACCATGAAAACTATTCCGCAGCGGAATCGCGAGGCGAAAGCCTCAGCGACGACAACGCCATCCATTGGTGCAGTTGGGTGATGGAGCGGCAGGACACACGCGCGCATCAACCGCTGGAGCGGCTGGAGGCCGTGCTCAATCGCGACCGGAAAACGGCGACCTATGTGGATCACGGCATTGCGTTCAGCCTTTGGCGGAACAACGACCTCTGGAATCTTTTCCCGGCGAACTCTGCTGTGAATCAATCCAAGAGCGACCGGCTTCCCACTGCCGACCTCTTGCTGCGGCGCCGGGACAGCATCATCGGCTGCTGGGAACTTTTGAGCGGAGCGTATCCCGACCGGTTCAAGCGCGAGGCGGCGCGCGCTGCTCTGCCGTCATCATGGCAGTCGCTGTGTTTCAGTCGTTTCGCAGAGGCTGTCGAGGCGACGGCGATCCAGAGGCAGGTGGATCGATGGGAGCCCTGACGGCCGATGGCCGGCTCACAAAATTGCGGAGACGGCTGCATCAGGCACGAGTGAGCATGCCAGCAACCACTACATCATAAGGCGGTTACAAATTGGTATAAAACGACATCACTTTCTAATTTCCAAAGCGCCTCCGGCGCACTCAGCCAGCCATCGCTGTAGTCCATCCCGCCGTTTCATCAATAAATCTAGATCCGGCAATGAGGTCCACGAAACATGTCGGCGACGGTACAAAAGCGGAATTGTTGCCGGAACAAAAGCGGACAGCGAATTACAGGGAAAAAGCGGCGAGAATGGGGGGCCAAATGTTGGCGGGAGGGTGTTCGACGACCCAGAACTTGAGTTGTGGGTGGTGGATGAGGGTGACGGAGGATTTGGCCGTGGGTGCGATCTGGTAATTGCGGCCCTCGAAATCGATGGTGTGGTCGCGGTTGACGCGGCGCTGCTGGCGCAGGGAAAAGTGCAGGTCGAGCAGCGCCGGTGTGGGTGCGGGGCGGAGGCGCTGGGAGCGGGTGCGCAGAGAGTCTTCCCAGACGGTGAGGGGGATGAGGCCGGTGCTGCGCTGGCGGGTGCGATTCTGGCGCTGGAGTTCCATCTGGAGGAGTTCGTCAGCGTGCTCCGGGGTGGTGACTTTGGCGTGGGCCAGGAGGGTGACGAGGCGGCGCTGGAAGGTGCCGAAGCGCCGTTCGATTTTGCCTTTGGCCTGCGGGGTGGGAGCGACGAGATGGGCGACGCCGAGGGCGCGCAGCGCGCGCTGAAATTCGCTCTTGGGGTCGCTGCGGTCACTGCTGGAACTGGGGCAGAAGAGGCTGAGCGCATCGGTGTAGATGGCCTCGGGGAGGTCGTGTTGCTCAAAGGCGCCGCGGAAGTGGCAGAAGTGATTCCAGGTGGTGTCGGCGGTGACGAAACGACCGGCGACGTTGAGGCCGCAATGGTCATCGACGGTTAGCAGGAGCGTCTGCTTTTGCGCCGCAGGCCACCATTGGTGAATGGAACTGTCGTGCTGCCAGAGCTCGCCGATGTGGGCTCTGCGAAAGCGGCGGTAAGTGCGAATGCGGGGAGGCGGAGTCGGGAGGAGTTGAGGCAGGTGCGTCTTGAGATAGGCCTCGACGCTGGAGCGAGCCCGGACAAAGCCGAAGAGACGCTTCAACTCATCGGCCACGAGTTGAAAATTGGGCGGACTGGCGAGCGGGACGAACTGCGCAAGAAAGGCGAGGACATCGGCGGGCCAGAGACCACGATGCGCCCCGCCACTGGCTTTGGAGTGAAACGCATCCCGCCCGCCCAGCCACGCGGAGCGCAGTTCGTAGAGCCGGGTTTTGGCGATACCGAGCTGCGTGGCAGCCGAGGCCGAATCGAGGTTGCCAGCATTGAAATCGGAAAGAATGCGGCGGACAAACTCGGGAGGAAGGCGGTGGAAGAGTTGCTTCTCTTCATCCCCACAAGCTGCCCCGCTCCCCGCCCAGGCCGGAGAAAAAACGCGCAGCGTGGGATGCTCGCCTCTCCGTCGGCCTCCGCTCCGCTCCGGCCTCCTCCGAGGCGAGCATCCCACGCTTATACGCGCCCGTTTTCATCCATTCCGGTTTTGTACCGGCCCCGACAGCATTTTTTAGGCAGCGGTTTTTTTTGGCGCGGCGATCTCCGTGGCCTCAGTCGGAATCGAGGACGAGGATGGAACCGTCTTCGCGGCGGATCTCGACCGGCTTGCCGGAGTCGGGGCGCTGGTCGAACAGGTCGCCGCCTGGCTCCGCATCGTCGTCGGGGATCCATTCGCGGATAGCCGGCGAAATTTCGAATGAAGAATTTCGAATGTCGAAGTTAAGATGAGCGGAATGTCGGTGAATGCGAGGAGCTTTTCGTGGCCGCAGGCGGGGCATTGGAAGCGGTTGATCCCGGCGGCGAGATCACCGCAGCGGAGGAAGGCGCGGACGGTGGCGACGGCATCGGGGCGCAGCGGTCCCATGGTGTGGCGGTGGTGCTTTTCGTAGCCGGCGAAGAAATCGTCCCACGCGTGGTGGACGAGCTGCCACAGGGGCGAGGCGCGCGGGCGGCGCGGGTGGTGGATGGCGGGCATGAAGGCCCGTGGGAACATTCCGCAGGCAAGCCGTTGACGGCCGAGCCGGTTTCACGGCGGGCGACATTCCCTGACTGGGCTATCCACCCTTTCCGCTCAGTTCCCCTTCGTGCCCAAGCTCCTGCGGTGCTTGAGCCACTCGCGCGCGATTTCCACGAGCATGGGCAGGATCGAGACGAAAATGATGCCGAGGACCACGAACTCGAAGTTTTTCTTCACCCACGGCAGGCCGCCGAAAAACCAGCCCGCAGGCACCAGCAGCACCACCCAGAGCAGCGCGCCCACGACATTGAAACACATGAACTTCCGGTAGTTCATCGCCCCACTGCCGGCGACAAAGGGGGCAAAGGTCCGCACGATGGGCACGAACCGGGCGATGATGATCGTCTTCCCGCCGTAGCGCTCGAAAAACTGGTGCGTTTTTTCGAGATACTGCGGCTTGATGAGTCTCGGATAGCGCCGGGAAAGCCGCTCACCGGCAAACCTCCCGATCGAGTAATTAACGGAATCCCCGATGACTGCGGCAACCAGTATGACCACGCAGGCAATCGTAAAACTCAGGCCGCTGTCCGGATTGGCGGCGATCGCGCCGACCGCGAAGAGGAGCGAGTCGCCGGGCAGAAACGGTGTCACCACCAGGCCGGTCTCCGCAAAGATGATCGCGAACAGGAGCGCGTAAATCCAGACCCCATGGTCGCGCGTGAAGGCGTTGAGGTGGTCCTGCAGATGCAGCACAAAATCGAGGATCTGTTTCAGCGTTTCCATTAAAAGGATGACCGTGCGTAAAAAACCGCCGGGCAGGCAAGCACGGCGTCAATTTTGCGGTTCCGGCAGCCGCGGGAGGGCGCGCGGCGACTCAGCCGGAACGATGGACTCGCGCGAGCCCGGAGCAGCGAACCGACTGGTCTTTAGCATTGCCCGCCCGAGCAGCCTGTTGAAATACCGGTGTCGCGCCGTTCTTGGCTCTTTGTCTTGCTCGTGCTCGTGTGAGCAAGAGCAAGAGGTGAGAACTTCCGCCCGCAGCGGTGCTCAAAAATTGAGGTGCGCCCTTGCGTTGCAATTCCACCAGCCGCCATGAACCTCAATGATCCAACAGGTAATTCGCCGGCTGTGCCGGGGGGCGTCGCCCGGATCCTGTTCGATCCACATCAAAGCGAATTGCTTCGCGCAGTTCCGGTCAGGGAAAACCCGGAAATTGATGGTGGGATGCTCTATTGTTTTGTGGGAGGGGCAGCATTCGCTGGCGCTTGGGATGCGGGGGTTGGCGCATGTTTCAGCGACTCGGATGGTTTCACCGGAGGCGGCGCTGGGCGGTCTTGCGAGGGTCGGGTTGCCGGGGGTTGAGTTGCGGGTTTGGTGGCGGGGATTTGCGGCGCACTGACGGGCGGGGTCACCGCTTCAACCGGCTTTCTTGGCGGATTGTTCACCGGCACATTCGGTCTCGGTGGAATTGTGACCGGCGGGGTTGCGTATGACTGCGCTGCCGGCGTTGTGAGTGGGGGCGTGGCAACGCTTTCCGGCGGTCTCACCGTGGCGGGCGGAGTGGATGGCGAGGATGCGGCGGGGGCCGCGAGCAGCGCGGCGCGGTCTTTCACGACGAGATCCAGCGTGGATTTTGCGATCAGGAATGGACGGCCCTCGAATTTCTTCTCGGCAGCCAGCTTGTCTTCGTAGTCCTTGAGCTTCTTTTTGAATTCCTCATCCAGCCGTGTTTTGTCCTCGGGCTTCTCGTCTTTGCCGGGCGTGCGCTCTTTCGCAAATTTCCCGTTCACCTCGATGGTCACGGGCTGGTTGCCGTTCGTTTCCTTGCCGGCCTTCAGCACGTAGGTGAAGCCGTCGAACGTCTCGATCGTGATGGCGGCAGGTTTGTCGAGGCCCGTGTCTGCAGGCTTCGCGTCGGGCGCGAGAACGTCGGAGAATGTCGGTGCGGCGAATGCGGTGCCCACGGGCGATGTCTTGGCCGCGTCCGGTTTTTCGTCGGCCTTAGCTCCGTCGAGCTTCCACTCGGCGGTCGCATTTTCGCGGGTGAGCTTCCATTTCTGTGCGTCGGTCGTCCCGGCGAGCGTCACGGCGGAGGGGTTTTCGATTTTGAAAAAATCGCGCGACAGCCAGCTCTCGGGCTTGGCTTCGACTTCTTCCAGCGTCTCGGAAACCAGCGACACACGCGCGCCGCCGGGCTGCATCACGTATCGCCCGGCTGGGAATCCGCCGTCGGCACCAAATCCGCCAAGTCCTCCGGCACCGCCGGTCTTCATGTGCTTCTTGCCGAGAATGAGCGCGCCGAGCGCCTTTCCATCCTTGCCCTTGAACTCGATCTTGGTGCCCGCCCCTGCGAGTGGTTCTGCGAGTTCCAGCCTGGCAAACTGCGTCGGGCCCACGTTCGGCTCCTGCACGGTTTTCAAGTCCCAAATCTTGCGCAAGAGATCCCCGATGCGTTCGAAGTTGGCGGGGTAACCTGCGCGATCCTCGATGACCCACACATCGTCCTTCTTCAGGAGGGCAACCTTGCCGGTCGTGGATTGAATGGTCACCCCCTCGACCTCGTTGACGGGCAGCTCGATGATCTTTCTGGCTGCGTTGCTGCTGGTGCCGGTGCTGTCCTTCTTGTTGAGAAAATAGGCCGCGCGCCGAGGACTGCGGCAAGCGCGACCATGATGGCGAGTTGTTTGGTTTTCATGGCGATGAAAATTTACGCTGCTGCGGTTTTCCTCCTGCGCTTCACGGCGAGCAGCACACCGGCGGCGATCACGAGAACGGGCATCCCGGCGATGTTCAGCCACTTCACGCGGTTCTTCAGCGAATCAATGTCTGAGTTCAGGCTCTTGCGGACTTGCTTCAGCTCCTTTTTCACGTCGGCCTCCTTCTTGCGGAAGTTCGCAATTTCCACCTGCTGCTCGGGTGACAGAATGAATCGCTGGCTCTTTTCGCCAGCCTTGGCGCGCTGGAGCTCGTTGATTTTTTGCTGCGCGGTGGCGAGGCCTGCTTCGAGTTCCTTGATCTTGCTCTGGTAGCGAGCCTCGGCGTCGGCCTGCATCTTGTTCACGACGGTGAATGGGCGCTCGCGCGATGCCCGGCTCCGTACGCTGATCAGGTTGCTATCGCCGGCGAGCTGGTCAATCGCGCCCTGGCCGAATGCAAGGTTGCTGCCCTGGATATCCATGAACTGCTGGCCGCCGAGCGACATCACCGGACGTCCGATGAGCTGATCCTGAATGAAATCCGAATCGCCCACAAGAACCACCACGCCTTCCGCGCTGGATTCCTTCAAGCCCTGCTCCGCCGGGGTTTCGGGTTTCTTTTCGTCCTTCTTCTCATCCGGCTTTGGTGTCTCGGCGGGCTTCGGTTTTCCGCCGGGGAACGCCGTCTTGAATTTTCCGGAGAGGCGCAACGCGAGCGTTTGCTCGGTGCCGGATGGGGTGAAGTCCTTTTTGAGCTGGCCGCCGCCCATTTGTGCCATCATGGGGTCAACGAGTTGCGAATCCTAAGTGGACTTGATCAGGATCGTTTGGTTCAGGCCATCGGCCGGGGTTCCGGTAAAGGCCCCGGAGAATGCAAACAACATGCTGCTCACTCCGGAGGTGAGGACGTCCTCCTTGTTCACTGCATTTTCCGTGAGGGCGAGGACAGTCGGATTCGGGCCCTGGCCTGTCTGGCCCACGAAGTTCAGGTCGGCTACGACCTTCGTGGGGTCAAACTTCAGGCCCCAGGCACCGAGCAGTTTATCGAGTGATGAACTGCTGGTCGCCCCGAACTGACCTCCAGCCTGTGCGTCCAGCACGGCGAGCGGATCGAGGAGCGCCATGAGCTTGCCGCCGCGGAGCACAAACTGGTCAACGGCCCACTGCGCCTGCTTGCTGATGCCCTTCGGATGCACGAGCAGCAGCACTTTCACATCATCCGGAATCTTGTCCGCGGTCATCTCCACGGTCTTCACATTGAAGGAGCGATTCAACTCGGAGTAGAACATCCACGGCGGGCTGGGGCGCCCGGTGCGCATGGTCATCGGGTTCATGCCGCCGGTCATCGGGAGCGTGCTCATCAGGCCGAGCACTGGCTTTTCGGTGGTCATTACCCGCGAGATGGCGCGGGCGATTTTGTATTCGAGCTGGCGCTCCTCGCGCGGGTCGAGGAAAGGCTCGGTCTCCTTTGCATCGAGCATCGTCACGCTGAGGCCGAGGTAAACCGGGTCGCCTCCGAACTGGATCATCCGCGCCTCCACGCCGTCGAGCCGGGCGGAGTCCTCGGCATCGGAATCCGGTTCGGGGTCGAGCTTTTGGACTTCAATTTTCCCCTTCGACACCTGACGGAATTCATCGAGGAGATCCTGCACGACCTGCGCGTGATTTTTCAAATACACGGGCATCTTGTTTTCGCCGCGCGTCGCGTAAAAGCGCACCTGCACAGGCGTATCGAGCTTCGCGAGGATCGCACGGGTGCCGGCCGAAAGCGTGTAGGCGCGGTCTTCGGTGAGGTCCAGGCGCGTCTTCGCACGCGAGCCGAGCCAGTTCACGAAGATGAGGATGACGGCCATCACGGCTACGCCGGCGATGGAGAAGAGCGAGGATTGGAGTCCTTTTTTCATCGGTCGTAAAATTCGGGTTCAGCCCGCGCGGTGCGCGCGGATGATGGTGCTCGTGGTGAAAAGGCAAAACGCCATCACCGAGACGAAATAGAGGATGTCGCGCGAATCGAGCACGCCTTTCTGGATGCTCTCGAAGTGCGTCATCACGCTGAAAGCAGCGATGAGGTCCACGATCCAGGGCTGGGCCCATGTCACGAGCATGTCCGTCACCGGTGGAAAGCCTGCGAGGATGAGAAACAGAGAGATGACCACGGCTACTATAAACGCGACAACCTGGTTTCGTGTCATCGCCGAGGTCATCGCGGTGATGGAGAGGTATGCGCCGGCCATGAGCAGGCTGCCGATGTAGCCGCCGACGATGACGCCGTTGTCCGGGTTGCCGAGGTAATTTACGGTGATCCAGACGGGGAACGTGAGCGCGAGTGCGATCGCGACGACCGCCCAGGAGGCGAGGAATTTTCCCAGGATCGCCTGCCAAGGCGTGATGGGCATCGTCAGCAGCAGCTCGATGGTTCCGAGGCGCCGTTCCTCCGACCACATCCGCATCCCGACAGCGGGGACGAGGAATAAATACAGCCACGGGTGCCAGCCGAAGAACATCGGGGAGTAGGATGTCTGGGAAAGCGTCGCCTGCCCGACTTTGAAGAACTGCGCGATCATGAACGTGAAAAATCCCGCGAGCAGCAGGAAGATCACGATGAATACGAAAGCGACTGGCGACGCGAAATAGCCGCGCAGTTCGCGCTTGGTGATTGTCCAGATGTTGCCCATTTACTTCGTCGCCTCCTTTTTTGTGTCCGGCAGCGTGATGCTGCGGAAAACCTCGTCGAGCCGGCCTTCCTCGACGTGCAGTTGCTGCAGCGGCCATCGCTCCTTGGCCGCGAGTTCGTTGATCGCGCGGGCCGTGTCCTCGCTCGCGCTGCGCTTGTGCGGATAGGCGCGCACCGTGAGCGGGCGCTCGCCGACGACCTCCGCGCGGTCAATGCCCGGCAAGGCGCCGACCTTCTGCGCCACGTCGGCGCCATTGCCGTCGGTGAACTGCACGAGCACAGCGCCGGCGGTGGGCGCGCGCATTTTCAAATCGCGAGGCGTGCCGTTGGCGACGATCTTGCCGCGGTCAATGATGACGGCGCGCGAGCACACGGCCTCGACTTCCTCGAGGATGTGCGTGGAGAAAATGATCGCCTTCTTCTCGCCCATGCGCCGGATCAGCGTGCGGACTTCGTGCTTCTGGTTCGGGTCGAGGCCGTCGGTCGGCTCGTCGAGCACGAGCACATCGGGGTCGTGGATGATGGACTGCGCGAAACAAGTCCGGTGCCGGTAGCCCTTCGAGAGCGTGTCCACGCTCTGGTGCCGCACGTTTTCGAGGAAACACATCTCGATCACGCGCTCGACCGCCTTCTTTTTCGCGTCGCCCGACATCCCGCGCAGCTCGGCGGTGAAGCCGAGGAAGCCGGCGACGGTCATGTCCGTGTAGGACGGCGCATTCTCCGGCAGGTAGCCGATGAGGCGCTTCGCCGGGAGCGGGTTTTCGAGCATGTCGTGGTCGCCGATTTTGATACTCCCCTCCGTCGGCGGGATGAAGCCGGTGATCATGCGCATGGTGGTGGATTTGCCGGCACCGTTCGGGCCGAGGAAGCCAAGGACCTCGCCGCGCTCGACAGTGAATGAAACTCCGTTGACCGCGGCCTTGGGGCCAAAATTCTTCTTTAAATCTCGAACTTGGATCATGAGGTGTGGATGCGAAATTCTATTGGGGCCGTTATGGCGGCGCGGATGAAACATTTTGTGTAAAAAATCTTTCAAGAAAAAAATGCCACAGAAAAAATGCGCCTGTGGGGTCGGGGTATGAACTCTACCGTGCCGAGGGGAGGGGAGAGCCGTGCCGACGCGGGCAGCCGCCGGCTACGCGGCCTGCTTCAACTCGGCGAAGAACATCCTGCCGGCCTGGGTCTGGAGGACGCTGCTGATGGTGATTTTCACCGTCTTGCCGAGGTGCGGGCGTGCGTGGTTGACGACGATCATCGTGCCGTCCTTGAGGTAGCCGACGGCCTGGTGGTTGTCGCGGCCTTCCTTGGTGAGGGGGACTTCGAGTTCGTCGCCGGCGGTGAGTGCGGGGCGCATGGCGCGGGTGAGGTCGTTGAGATTCAGCGCGGTGACGCCCTGCATGCGGGCGATGCTGCAGAGGTTGCTGTCGTTGGTTAGAATCCGGGAACCTGTCATTTTGGCGAGCTGGATGAGCTTGGTGTCCACGGCGGCGAAGTGGTCGAGGGTGGTGCCGGTGATGTTGACGTTGAACGCCGGGTTGCGCTGGAGATCCTGGATGTGGGAGAGGGCGGAGCGGCCTTTCTCGCGTTTTGCGGGTTCGTGGGAATCGGCGAGGGTCTGGAGTTCCTCGAGGATGAATTGGGGGATGACGAAGGAGTTGCTGATGAAGCCGGTGGCGGCGATGTCGGGAAGGCGGCCATCAATGATGATGTTGGAATCAATGAGGAGGGGGCTTTCCTGCGCGGTCTCGCGGCGGAAGCGGACGTAGGGGATGATGAGGGCGAATTCGTCGCGGTTGCTCCGCATGGCGAGGATCATGCCGATGTATGCGAAGGTGGCATAGACCGCGAGCGAGATGAGCCACTGCTGGCGCGGGGGAGTCTGCCAGAGGATGCCGGAGGCGAGCAGGAGGCGCGATGCAAGGAAACCAAGGAACAAACCGAAGGTGGCCGACGAAAATGCGCGAAGGGAAACGCTCTTGGCCATGCGGTCGGCGAGGATGACGGTGAGGCCGAATGCGATGCCTGCGGCCATGCCAAGAATGGAGGAATTCCAATAGCTGTGGCCGAACTCACTCCCGAGGAAAGTGGTGAATGCCACGAAAAGGAAGCGCAGGAGATTGACGGTCACGACGGAGCTCATGTGTTTGGAAGATGTAGCGATTAGCACCGCTGACGCCACCGGAAACCTCGTGTTGTTGAAAAAAACCGATCAGCGGTTCTTCTTCTCCAGATCCTTGTAAAAGAGAATGCCCTTCTCCTTGAGGTTGCGGATGAGTGCCTTGAGGTTTTCCGAGGTCTCGCGGTCTGCGAGCAGCATTCCGAGCGCGCCCTGGCCGGCGTTTGCCTTGCCGATGAGTTGCTTGAGCGAATCCACGGTTTTGCCGGCGGTGGCGATGAACTTCTTCGCGTCATCCACGGCGGTGTCCACTTTGGTGATGACGGCAGTGGTCTTTTCAAAGGCGGTGTCGAGTTTGCCGACGGTGGATTTTGCGGAGTCCATCACGTCCTTGGCTGCTTTCACGGCTTCCTTTCCCTTGGTGACAAAATCGCCGAGTCCCGCGCTGCTGGACTTGAGATTCTCGGAGGTGACCTTGAGGTTTTCGAATGTGGCGTTGAGGTTGTCGGTGTTTTTCTTTCCGAGGACTTCCGTGTTCACTTTTTCGATCGTGGTTTTGAGTTCGGCGAGGCGTTCGTTGAGGCTCTCCACGGTCTGGCCGCCCTTGGCCGCAAGGTCGCCGAAACCTTCGAGGCGGGTGCCTTTGAGGTATTCGCCGGGCTTGATGAGGTCCTTGAGGTCGGGCTTGTCCGGCGGGCTGATGGACACGTAGGCGTCGCCGATGAAACCGGAGGACTGAATGACAAAAGTGGAGCCGCGCGGGATGGCGACGCGTTCGCGGATGCGGAGGAGCACTTTCACGGCGAAGCGGCCCTCGACGAGGTTCGGCGGCTCTGATGCGAAGCCGACCGGGGAACCTGCGAGATAGACGGTGGCGCCCTTGAGGAGGCCGCTGGCGTTTTCGAATTCGACGGTGAGGTCGTAGTATTTGTCGAAGCCCTGGCCGAGCTTTCCGAATTTCACGGCCATCAATGCGATGACGATGAGGCCGGTGGTGAGGAAGAGCCCCACTTTCCATTCTGTGCCGCGGTGTTCTTTGTTCATGGTTCTAGTCGGTGTCGCCGCTGCGGCCCTGGATGAAGTCGGCGAGAACCGGGTCGGTGCTGTCGCGGAATTCGGCGATGGGACCGGTGAAATGCGCGCGGCCTTCGTGGAGGAACGTGACGCGGTCGGCGCAGTGAAAGGCGGTTTTCATGTCGTGCGTGACGACGATGGAAGTGACCCGGAGGCGGCGCTGCAAGCGGCGAATGAGGTGGTTGATGCTGTCGCTGGTGACCGGGTCGAGGCCGGTGGTGGGCTCGTCGTAGAGAATGACGCGCGGGCGCCCGATGATGGTGCGGGCGAGGCCCACGCGCTTGCGCATGCCGCCGCTGAGGTCGGCGGGCATTTTTTCCTCCTCGCCGGGGAGGTCCACCATCTCGAGCGCCTCGGCGATGCGGGTGTTGATCTCCTTCTCGTCGTGAACGCCCTGTTCACGGAGCGGGAACGCGAGGTTTTCGCCGACGCTCATCGAGTCAAAAAGGGCGGCGCTTTGGAAGAGCATGCCGATTTTCCGGCGCACGTCGGTGAGCTTGCGCTCGGGGAGGCCGACGATGGATTCGCCGTCCACGAGCACATCGCCGGAGTCGGGCTTCATGAGGCCGATGAGGTGCTTGAGGACGACGCTTTTGCCGCAGCCGGAACGGCCCATGACGACGAGCGTCTCGCCGTCGTGGAGCGAGAAGCTGACGCTGCGGAGCACCTGGACCGGGCCGAAGCTCTTGCTGAGGTCGCGCGTCTCGATCATGAGGAGCCGGCCGGGAGGAAGATGTTGAGGAGGAAGGTGAGGATGAAATTTGCGGCGAGGATGGCGAGGGAGGAGATGACGACGGCCTCGGTCGGGGCTTTGCCGACACCGGCGGCGCCGTTGGTGGTTTTCAATCCCTCGTGGGAGGCGACAAAGACGATGATGATCCCGAAGAGGAAGCCCTTGATGAGTGCCTTGTACACGTCGAACAGCGTCACCCACTGGTACAAATTCCGGAGATAATGCGGCTCCGACACGCCGAGGAGCGGGACCGAGACGAGGTAGGCCGAGATGAGGCTGAGCATGCACGCTTCGCCGACGAGCAGCGGCATCGAGATCATCATCGCGATGGTGCGGGGGACGACGAGGTAGTCGGTCGGATGCACGCCGAGCGAGCGCAGGGCGTCTATCTGCTCGGTCACTTTCATCGTGCCGATCTCGGCGGCAATTGCGGCGCCGACGCGGCCCGCCACCATGAGGCCGGTGAGGGCCGGGGCGAGTTCCCGAAACATCGCGACCGCGGTGACGGAGCCGACGGTGGATTCCATCCCAAAACCGCGGAGCTGGAAAAAAAGCTGGGCCGCGAAAACCGCGCCGGTGAACGCGCCGGTGACGATGACGACCAACTGGGAGCGCGCGCCGATCTCGACGATCTGCTGGAAGGCCAGCCGCCAGCGGATGGGCGCGACAAACATGGAGATCACCGTGTCGCGGAACAATTGCGCGACCTCGCCGGCGTAGCCCAGGAAGGAGAATGTGTTCCGGCCTATGGCGGTGAACATGCCAGGAAGCGGTGCGTGCCTAGACCGGCAGCCTGATCGGCTGCGTCTTCGATTTTCTCGGAGTTAATTCCGGCGGGATGTTGCCCACGATTTTTGCATCGAGGCCCAGTTTCGAAAAAATGGATTTCAGCGCGGTGATGGTGAAGTTCGGGGCCTCAAACTCCATGTAAACGATGTCGTGGTTGCTATCCACTTTGTAGTGCATGCCGGGGATGGCCTCCAGCTCGTGGTCGAGTTCAAGGATCTTTTCCAGATTCCGGATGCCGGCGGCGTAAACCTCGAGTTCGATCATGGCGGAAAAATTGGTAGTTGGGGTCGGTCGTGGTTGGTTTCGGGATAGGGTTAGCCGGGGCGGCTGGATTCGGCAAAACGAATTTCAACGCTTTCGCTGATTTCCACGGGGCTTGCACTTTTCCCGGTGATGAGCCACGAACGCGCCCCTCGCCATGAAACCCATTTTTCTTCTCTCCCTCCTCGCCGCCTCCACAAGCCTGGCCGCACCCGAGGCTTTCGAGGTCGGCCCGGAGCAAAAGGACCGCCTTCCGCGGGGGCGTGAGGCGGATGGGATCATCGGCGATTTCATCCTGCGAAATGACAAGGTCGAAGCGGTCATTTCCGGAAATCTGCCGCTGCGTCGTGCAAACATGAGCACGTTTTACGGCGAGGGCGGCACCACTCCGGGGTGTCTGTACGACCTCACGCTTCTCGGTGCGAACAATGATCAGCTCACGATTTTCCAGCCGTCGCAGCAGCAGGGGGCGGTGTCGTGGGTGCGAGTGGTGAAGGACGGCGCGGATGGCGAGGCCGCTGTGGAATGTGTCGCGACCGCGCCGAATCGTGATGGGATGGCGAAGCGGCATGTTTACAGCCTGAAGGCAGGCTGGCAGGGGCTCATGGTGACGACGACCATCACAAACGAGGGGAAGGTTCCCAGGAAAGTGCTGGTCAGTGACAAGTGGACCAACTTTCTGCGCACAGGCGTCGCTCCCGTGGGTTCCGGCATCATGTGGGCGGAATCCGTGGATCCGGCGGATCGTGCGGGCTATGCGGTGGGCTACTCCAAAGCGCCCGAGGATTTCGCGACCGTGAGGCTGCGTGAGATGAAGCCGGGCGACAGCGTCGAGATCGTGCGATTTGTCGCCGTCGGAAATTCTCCGCTGGATGCGGTGGGTGTGATCGTGAAGTCCCAGCCGACCGGCCAAGCGGTGGGCGGCAGCGTCAAGGACACGACGGGCGCGGCTGTCACGGATGCGACGGTGACGGTCTGGAAGACTCTGAAGACGCCGCAGACCGTGGAAGATCCTGCGCCCGCCGCCCCGGTTCCTTTGACAAGCGAGGCAGTCAGCGCGATGCGCACGAGTCGCGCGATGGGGATCGGCTACACGGACGCCAAAGGCCGGTTTGAGTTTGTGTTGCCGGAGGGATCTTACCGGTTCCTGTTTGCGGCGCCGGGGCGCGGGGAAATCCAGAGCGTCGTCGAAGTGAGCGGCGGGAATGCAGGGGCTGCAATCGAGCCCGTGCTGGCCGCCGCAGCCGGCGTGGCTTTTGACATCCGCGACGAAGCCGGGCAGCCCATCCCGTGCAAAGCGCAGTTCCTCGCGCAACCCGGCACGGAGCCTGTGAACCTCGGCCCGCAGCAGCGTGCGCACGGCTGCCGCGACCAGTGGCACAGCGAACGCGGCGACTTCCGTGTCGCGATTCCGCCGGGAGGGTATCGTGTGGTCGTCACACGCGGCATCGAGTATTCGCATCTCGCAAAGGACGTGACGCTCAAGGCCGGCGAATCGTTTGAATTCAAGGGCGTGCTCAAGCGCCTCGTGGACACGCGCGGCTGGGTGAGCGCCGATTACCACAACCACTCGACGCTCAGCGGCGACAACATCTGCGGAACCGACGACCGGGTCATCAATCTCGCCGCAGAGCAGATCGAGTTTGCGCCGACGACCGAGCACAACCGGATTTACGACTGGCGCCCGCACATCGAGCGGCTGGGCCTCGCGAAATTTCTACAGACAGTTCCCGGCATCGAACTCACCGGCTCCGCCGCGCATTTGAATTCGTTCCCTTTCAAGCCGGTGCCCTTCACCCAGGACAACGGCGCCCCGGTCTGGCACAAGGATCCCCGCATCGCGGCGATGACTTTGCGCGACTGGCAGGGCGCGGAGCCGGACCGGTGGATTCAGATCAACCATCCGGACATGACGGCCAATTTCATAGACTCGGACGCCGACGGGAAGGCGGACGGAGGCTTCCATGGGCTCGCGACGCTCATTGATGGAATCGAGACGCAGAACTACAACACGAGCGAACTGCTTCGTGGCGCGCCGTTCCGCATCTCCC
>CAMAPG010000015.1 GCA_945859965.1 Opitutus sp. GAS368
GGAAAAACATGTCGTAAACGACGACCGAGATGTAATGGAAGAGTCCATAGACGCCGTCCATGGCTCCTTGGGAGTAGCGACGACTCACAGGGCTCCTCCTTGCTCAAAGGTGGAGCGCGGCCTCTGGACACGCTGCTTGGCGCCGTCTGAAAACGCGTCCAGAGGCCGCGTTCCACCTGGAAGGGGAAAAATCATGATTTCAATTTTAAGCCAATTGTCCCCGCCATTTGCTCCACCACTTGGTCGAGCGTGACAAAGGTCGTGTCGATGGAGGTTGCGCCAGCCGGCACGGTCAGGGGCGAAGCCTTGCGCGATGAATCCAGCCGGTCGCGTTCCACGATCGAATCCTGTTGGCCTTCGTTCTTCCGGCGCCGGGCGCGCTCGGCGGGATCCGCGTGTAGGAAGAAACGAAAATCCGCCTGGGGGAAGATCACCGAGCCGATGTCCCGGCCTTCCATGACCAATCCGCGGAAACCATGGATTCGCGCAACATCCGCCTGGCCGCGTTGGTAGGCGAGCAGGGCGGCGCGCATTTCGGGGATCGCGGCAAAATGGGAAACGTGGTCGTTGACCTCGCCGCTGCGGATCTCGTCGCCGGCGACCCGGCCGTCGATTTCCATCTGGGCGGAGCGTCCTTCCACCCGCGTGCCCAAGCGCAATCCGGCCAGTGCGGTTTTCACCGCGGGCAGATCGGCGGCCGCCACCCCGCGGCGCAGAAGCTCAGAGGTGAGGGCGCGGTAGTAGGAGCCGGTGTCGACGTGCAGCAAGTTGAACCGCTCGCTGAGCGTGCGCGACGAGGAGGATTTGCCGGAGGCGGCGCCGCCGTCGATCGCGACGATGATAAAGGACGATTGAGCCATCAGGGGGCCAACGATTTTTTACGCAGCGTTTCGAGCAACTCAAAAAAGTGGGGAAAAGTTTTTGCGCAGCACGCGGGATCCTTGATCGTCAACCACGGCCGCCCGCTGCCGTGCAGGTCGTGGCAGCCGAGAATGCCAAAACTCATGGCGAACCGGTGATCGCCGTAGGTCTCGATGGTCTGTCCGACCCGCAGCGGTTGGGGCTGAATTTCGAGCCAGTCGTCGCCTTGCTCCACGGTTTGGCCCAGCTTTTTCAGCTCATTATACATACCGGCCACCCGGTCGGTCTCCTGCTTGCGCGTGTGGGCGATTCCACTGATGCGGGTTTTTCCCGCGAGCAGGGGAGACAGGGCGGCGAAGGTCAGGAAGGTGTCCGAGAACGGCGCGAAATCCTGGGTGATGTTCTGGCGAACTCCGCCGGCTGCATAGGAAACATCCAATCCGTCGGGGCGCACCTGCAGCTTCAGGCCCACGTGCTCAAAAACGGAAATCACCTGCGCATCGCCTTGCAGTCCGCGGCCGGGACCGCGGAGATCCCGGATGTGGAGTTGGCCCGCCGCGACCAGCGGCAACGCGAGGAAATAACTGGCGGCCGTGGCATCGGGCTCGACCGGGTAGCGCCCGGGTGAGGTGTAGCGGCCAGGGGTGACGACGAACGTCGATGAGTGCTGCTGGTTGATCGCCTTCAGCCCGAACTCGGCCTGCAGCATCATCGTCATTTGGACGAACGGCAGGCGGACCGGACCGGCCAGCGAGATCGCGACTTCCCGACCCGTCAGCGGCGCGACCATCAGGAGCGCGGACAACATCTGACTGCTTTCCGCGGCATCGATGCTGACGGCGCCGCCGCGGAGTCCGCGCGCGTGGATCTCGAGTGGAAAAAAGCCTTCCTCACCCAGACAACGGATGTCGGCACCGAGCGCGCGCAAGGCATCGATCAGCCCCTTCATCGGGCGTTTCCGCATCTGGGGAATGCCGTCGATCCGATACACGCCCCGGGGGGCCGCGGCGCACAACGCGGTGAGAAAACGGGCGGCGGTCCCGGCTAGGCCGACGAAAAGGTTGGCGCGCTCTGCCGGGATTTCCCCGCCGCGACCTTCAATGTAAATGGTCTGCTGCTGTTTGTCGTCGGTGATGACGAAGCCCAGTTGGCGCAGCGCCTCGACCATCAGGTGGGTGTCCTCGCTGAACAATGCGCCGGTGAGCGTCACCGGCTTGTCGCACAACGCGGCGAGCACCAGCGCCCGATTCGTCAGGCTCTTCGAGCCCGGCAACGACACCTCGCCGCGCACAGGTCGCGTGAAGGGGACGATCGGGAGAAGGTCGGGCAGTGGCATGGAACAGATCAGCGTCAATGAGCGCGCCACTTACGCCAAGGTGTTTTTTGGTGATAGTCTCGTAGCGAAAACCGTGAGGTTTTCGAATTCGGACGAAAGCCTCACGGCTTTCGCTACTACATCACGTCAGCGGACGGAAATGATCGCGGTAGGCCTTGCCGCGTTCGAGGCGGGCCACGACCTCGACGTAGTCGCGATTGGCCAGGGCAGCGTGGAACGCCTGCAATTCGTCCTGGTAGCCACGCAAGGCGCGGAGCACCTCATCGCGGTTTTGCTCGAGAATGGTGCGCCAGAGATGGGGATCACTCGCGGCGATGCGAGTGGTGTCGCGCAGGCCGCCGCCGGCGTGGTTGCGCCAGGTGGGATCTTTTTTGGCCAGGAAAGCGCACAGCATCGAAGCGAGCACCTGGGGCAGGTGGCTGATGTGCGCGACGATCTCGTCGTGTTGGTCGGGATCGACGGTGACGACTTCGCCGCCGAGGTCGCACCAGAAACGAACCACGGCATCCGCGGCGGTGATGTTGGTCTGTTCCAGCGGGGTGACAAAACACGTGCGGCGCTCGAACAGGCCGGCGCTGCTGTGCTCCCAACCGGTTTTTTCGGAGCCGGCCATGGGGTGGGAGCCGACGAAATGCGCGCGTTCGCCCAGGGCGGCGTGGCCGAGACGGGAGATCTCGCCCTTGACGCTGCCGACGTCCGTGACGATGGCGCCAGCCGGCAGATGTTGGGCGATTTGCTGCGCGAGCGGGACAATGCGGTCGACGGGCGCGGCGATCACCACGATCCCCGCGCCGCGCACCGCTTCCTCGGGCGTGTCGGCGATGGCGTCGCACCACGGTTGTTCGCGCAACTTGAGCCGGGCCTCCGGGCGCCGGGTCCAGAGCACGATGCGCTTCGCCACGCCCCGCGTGCGGGCCGCGCGGGCGACAGACCCGCCGATGAGGCCAGGGGCGAGGATGGTGAGTTGGTCCGACACGATGAGCCAAAGACGCAAAAAGCACGGGCGCTGTCGAGCCCTTCGGCGGCCAATGCGCTTACGATCTCAAGCCGTCTTTGCCACAAAAGAACACAGGGATCACAAAGATCCGGAACACCAATCCGGCGTTTTCTTTGTGCTCCTTGTGTTCTTTCGTGGCTAACTCTCCTGGTCAGCGGCCTTACGCCCCGAGTTTCACGATCCGGTCGAAATCCGCTTTTTTCAACGGACTCACGGACAAGCGGCTTTGGCGGAGAAAAATCATTCCGGCGAGTGCCGGGTCGGCTTTGAGCTGTGCCAGGGTCACGGGCTGGGGCAGGGGCTTCACCGCCTTGAGTTCCACCGCGACCCAGCCGGGTTCGTCGGCGGTCTCGTCGGGAAACGCGGCCTTGGTCACTTCGGCGATGCCGACGACTGCCTTGGTCGTCATGCTCTCGTAAAAAAACACCCGGTCGCCCGGCTGCATGGCGTTCAGGTGGATGCGCGCCTGATAATTGCGCACGCCGGTCCAGGCAGTGCGGCCATCGCGGACGAGATCGGCCCACGAGTAGGCTTCAGGTTCCGATTTCACCAGCCAGTATTGGGTTGTCATGCGGGAGAGCGTGGAGTCCTATCGCCGCGAACTGAAATGGACGCCTACCCCGCTGAAAAGGCTAAAGCTCGCCAGGTGCAAAAACTCCTCGTCGTGATCATGCTGGTTTTCACCTTCGCTCCTCTGTTGGTGTATTGGCTTACGCGCTAGAAATTTCGATGATTTACGCCTCGCCTGTCCTTTCATGAAAAAGACGATTTTCGCAATTCGCATGGTATTTGTCGCGCTGTGCGCGGCCGGCGGCTGGCTGGTTTGCTATACGATTCGCGAATGGGATAGCTATCGCGTGCTGGCGGCGGCGATTGGGCTGTTGATTGGCGTGCTCGTGGTGCTGGTTGACGTACTGCTCAAAGGATTTTCCCTGCGGGGCCTTTCCGCGATTACCTTTGGTTTGGCAGTGGGGTCCTTGATTGCCTACCTCGTGGGGGCATCGCCGCTGTTCAGCGCCGGTGAGGACCAGATCATTTATTTGTCGCGCCTGGCCTTGTTCGTCATCTCCACCTACCTGTGCACGGTCATCGCGTTGCGGGGGAAGGACGAATTCAACCTCGTCATTCCCTATGTGCGTTTCGTGCCCCACGATGTGGATGTGCCCCTGGTAGTGGTCGACACGAGCGTGCTGATCGACGGCCGCATTGCCCGGCTGTGCGAGAGCGGTTTCATGAGCTCGGCGATCATCATCCCGCGGTTTGTGCTCGATGAGCTGCAAAGCGTGGCGGATTCGCCGGACCCGCACAAACAGGCGCGCGGGCGCCGCGGTCTCGAAGTCCTCGGGGAATTGCGCAAGATCAAGAATCTCGAAATCCGCGTCGCGGAGAGCGAAGTGTCCAAGCAGCAGCACATCGATGCGAAGCTGGTGTTCCTTGCCCATTCGATGCGGGCCAAGTTGATGACCACCGATTTTAATCTGGCGAAGATGGCCGAATTCCAAGGCGTGCCGTGGCTGAACCTCAACCAGCTGTCCAAGGCGCTCCGCCCCGAGCTGGTGCTGGGCGAGTCGGTCGAGGTCGAGTTGGTGAAAGCCGGCAAGGAAGAAGGCCAGGCCGTGGGCTTCCTGGAAGACGGCTCGATGGTCGTGGTCAACTCGGCCCGCAACCACCTGGGCAAGCGGGTCCATGCCGAAATTATCAGCGTTCTCCCGACCGGCGGCGGCAAGATGGTGTTCGCCCGGCTGCAGAGCCTGATTGAGTAGGGCAGGAGTAGGGCAGGTCTTTGACCTGCCCTCGGTTCTCGGTTAAACCAAGCGGTGCTCGCTTCGTATCGAGTGCCCGAACCGCGGAAGTGATTTTTTAACCACAAAGGTGCAAAGGCACAAAGAAAACCACGGCAGTAGAGGGATGGATCCCTAACCCCTCAGAAGCTCGATCTTTGTGTCTTTGTACCTTTGTGGTTAAAAATCGGGTGCGTTGGGCTCTTCTCCGGTGGCCCCGAAGCCGGGGAACTCCGATCGAAGGACAAAATTGGTGTTTACTTGCGCCCCGTGATTTCCCAATACCTCCCTTTCCTTGGGGGCCAGTAGCTCAGTTGATAGAGCGCGTCGTTCGCAACGACGAGGTCGTCGGTTTAATCCCGATCTGGTCCACCATCCCTCGCCCGTTGGGCTTCGGATGGCACGGCCATCTCATCTTTCGCCAAGGGTGATTCCATAATAGCGGGGGACGCGAGTGGCGAAAGATGCCCTCCATAGCCGCAGGCGACGGAGGGTTTTTCCGCATAAGTACGATCTCCAGCGGCCGAATTAAAATCCAGCGATCATCCTCTTTCGCCAAGCCTATGGGCCGCCCACGGCAACGGCTGACGCTTCGGAAAACCAAGATTGCTGAAACCGCGATTCTCCAAAGAATATAATTCTTCGCGACCATGCCCGTGAAAAAACAACCGTCCGGTACGTCAGGCCACGACGAGGCCGTCCTGGCTTATCCCAGCCTGCATTGGTCCCGGGAAACCGGATGGTCCGCGGTGCCCGAGCGGCTGGCGGCCGAGGCCCCGCTGGCGATTGAAATAGCCTATGAGCGGCTCGGCCAGGCGGTCAGAAAAGTCCTGGCCGTGACGATGCGGACGCCGGGTTCGGACGAGGAACTAGCCCTCGGCTTTCTTTATGGCGAGGGATTGATCGGGAGCGTGAGCGACGTGAGGAAAAACGTGGCTGCGGAGGCAAATTCGCGGGGCGAGCAGATTTCGACGCAGGTGGTGCATTTGCTCACTCCGCCGCGGGACGATTTGCAGCGCGTGAGCCGGGGCTTGATCACGAGTTCCGCCTGTGGAATGTGCGGACGGACCACGTTGCAGGGCCTTTCCTTTGCCCCGCCATTGCGACCGTCCGAAAGCGCCGCGCTGGCCGGCGAGTGGATCGCCGCGCTGCCCGAAAAACTGCGCGAGCAGCAGAAACTTTTTTCCGCCACGGGTGGATCGCACGGGGCCGGCCTGTTCGACGACCGGGGAAGTCTGATGGTGGTGCGCGAGGATGTGGGGCGGCACAATGCCGTCGACAAAGTGATTGGCGCGGCCTTGTTGGGAAAAATTCCCCTCGCCGGCCGGGGGCTGGTGCTTAGCGGGCGGATCAGTTTCGAGCTGATGCAAAAGGCCGCGGTCGCCGGGGTGGCGACAGTGGTGGCGGTGGGGGCGCCGTCCTCGCTCGCGGTCAATCTCGCGCAAAGTGCGGGGATCACACTGATCGGTTTCACCCGCGGATCCCGCTTCAATGTTTACACGCACGCGGAACGGCTCGAACCGGCTGCGGCCCGGCCGTGAGACTATGGAGAATTTCCTTTCTAAAGAGGTGGGGCGAATCATCCGGATGAGCCGTTCGTGTGCCCCGGCTCGTCGGGGACGACTCGCCCTACCTCACAAACTCACTATCCTGATCCCTTCAGTTTCCGCATGACTCCCCCCGACCACGGCGCCATCCCCCCGCCCGAAACCCAACGCCCGCGCTTCAAGGCCATTCCGGGCGCGGCCGCGGGGGTCACGGCCATTGCCAAAAGTTTCGAGCATGGGCTGAGGCGCGCCGGTTTGTGGCGCACGGCGGTCACCTTCAAGCAGGTGAACCAGAAGGACGGTTTCGATTGCCAGAGCTGTGCGTGGCCGAATCCCGACGGGAAGCGGCATGTATTCGAGTTCTGCGAGAACGGCGCCAAGGCCATGGCGAGCGAGGCCGCCACGCGCAAAGTCGACCGCGAGTTTTTCGAGAAACACTCCGTGGCGGATCTGCTCGCCCGTTCGGATCACTGGCACGAACTCCAGGGCCGCCTGGTCGAGCCGATGGTGCTGCGGCCGGATCGGACGCATTATGAATCCATTGCGTGGGACGAGGCGTTGGCCCTCGTGGGCGAAAAATTGCGGGCCCTGCCTTCGCCGGATGCGGCGGCGTTTTATACGTCGGGACGCGCGAGCAACGAAGCCGCGTTTGTCTATCAACTGTTCGTCCGGACCTTCGGTACCAACAATCTGCCCGATTGCTCGAACATGTGCCATGAGTCGAGCGGATGCGCGCTGAATGCCGCCGTGGGCGTGGGCAAGGGCACGGTGACGCTGGAGGATCTCGAATCGAGCGACCTGATTGTCATCGTCGGCCAGAATCCGGGCACGAATCATCCCCGCATGATGACCACGCTGGAGGCCGCCAAGGCCAAGGGCGCGCAGATCATCTCGATCAATCCCCTGCGCGAAGTGGGGCTCCTGCGCGTGCGGAATCCGAATCCCGAGGAATATTCGAATCCCGTGAAATACGGCTCGATGTTCTTCGGCCAGGGCACGGCGCTGACGGATCTTTACCTGCAGGTGCGGTTGAACGGCGACCTGCCGCTTTTCAAGGCGCTGGCCCGCGTGATGTTCGACGCGGAAGCGGCGCAGCCGGGTACGGTCCTGAACCGCGAGTTCATCGCGGGGCATACCGCGGGCTTCGAGGAATTTGCGGCCGACATCCGGGGAGGGGATTTTGCGGAATGGGTGAGGCTCTCCGGCGTGTCTGAGGATCAGGTTTGGGCTGCCGGGCAACGCATGGCCGGGGCCAAACGGATGATCATTTGCTGGGCGATGGGGCTCACCCAGCACAAGAATGCGGTGGATACGATCCGCTACGCGGTGAATCTGCTCCTCCTCGGAGGGCACATCGGACGGCCGGGCGCGGGTGTGTGCCCGGTGCGCGGCCACAGCAACGTTCAAGGCGACCGCACGATGGGTATTTGGGAACGTCCACCGGCCCGTTTGCTCGAAGCGCTTGAACGCGAATTTCATTTTTCCCCACCGCGGAAATTCGGTTTCAGCGTGGTCGAGGCGATCGAGGCGATGCATGACGGGCGCGTGAAGGCGTTCGTGGCGCTGGGGGGGAATTTTCTGCAGGCGACGCCCGACACGCTTTTCACCGCGGAGGCTTTGCGGCGCTGCGAACTCACGGTGCAGATCGCGACGAAGCTCAACCGGTCGCACCTGGTAACCGGCCGGACCGGTTTGATTCTGCCGTGCCTGGGGCGGTCGGAGATCGACGAACGCGCCGGCGGCCCGCAAATCATCACAGTCGAGGACTCCATGAGCATCGTCAGTTCCTCGCAGGGCCGGCTGCGGCCGGCGGGAAAAAACCTGCGCAGTGAAGTCGCGATCGTGGCGGGGATGGCGCAGGCGACCCTGGGCGACAACGGCATCGGCTGGCGGGCGATGGCGGAAAATTACGATGTCATCCGCGAGCATATTTCGCGGGTGATCCCGGGCTTCGCCGATTTCAATGCCCGGGTTCGCCAAGGGCCATTTTACCTGCCGAATGGCGCGCGGGAACGGGTTTTCGCCACGCCGACGGGCAAGGCGAATTTCCACACCGCCCCGGTGGTTTCCATCCCGCTCGAACCCGGCCAGTTCCTCCTGCAGACGATGCGGACGCACGACCAGTTCAACACGACCATCTACGGCCTCGATGACCGTTATCGCGGGATTTATGGCGGACGGCGCGTGGTGTTTCTACATCCGGACGATATCGCCGCCCACGGATTTCAGCAGGGCCTGTTCGTCGACATCACCAGCCATTTCGCGGGCGAAACCCGGCTGGCGGAGCGTTTCATGGTGGCGCCCTACGACATTCCGCGCGGCTGTGCGGCCACCTATTTCCCCGAGGCCAATGTGCTGGTACCGGTCCGCAGTTTCGCCGACCAGAGCGAAACTCCGACGAGCAAGTCGATCGTGGTGACCTTCAAGGCGAGCGTTGACCAAATGGCGGCGGCGAAAGCGCATGGAAATTAAACCCAAGGTGCAGAGCGGCCGGCCAGGTCGACTTGTCGCGCCGAAGCCCGGCGAAGGCGGATGATCGTGTCCAAAATCTACCTCTGCCCCGAACACATTTACGTGGGGCATTTTGGCGGCGCGGCCGGAGCGACGCCCATGACGGAAGTAAGCGAGGTGCAGCTCGTCGCCGGGCGGGGCCTTGTGGGCGACCGGTATTTCGACCGGCAGGCGGGACATAAGGGACAGGTGACTTTTTTCGCGGAGGAAACGTGGACGCGCCTTTGCCAGGAACTCGGGGTCTTTTTTCCGGGCCCGTCGGTCTTCCGGCGCAATGTGCTCGTGCGCGAAGCCGACCTGTTCTCGCTGATCAACCAGGAATTCGAAGTCCAGGGAGTCCGCTTTCGCGGCGTGGAGCATTGCAAGCCGTGCGTGTGGATGGACCAGGCCTTCGCCCCGGGAACGCTCGCCAAGCTTTCCGCCTGGTCGGCGGGCGGTCTGCGCGCCTCCATTCTTTCCGATGGCTGGCTTAAAGCCGGTTGAGCTTTACCAAGAATTCAGAGGGATCGATCTTCGTCCCTTTGCGCCTTTGTGGTTCAATAAATGGATCTGAAACCAATTTGAAACCACCAGACTTCATGCTCGGAGCAGTGCTGGCCGGCGGACACTCCCGCAGGCTGGGGCGCGACAAGGCGGAGCTATTGTGGGAAGGGGAGCCGCTCTGGCGGAGACAACTCGGTGTCCTGCAGGCGGCGGGGGCGGGAGAAACCGTCGTGGTGCGCCGGCCCGGGCAGGCAGCTCTGGCCGGTGTCACGTGCTGGCACGATCTCATTCCGGAGGCCGGCCCGTTCGGTGGTTTGCATGCGGCGCTGACGCCGCGCGCTGCGCCTTGGGTTGCAGTGCTGGCGGTGGACATGCCGGGAATCGATGCGGCGTGGTTTCACTGGCTGCGCGGATTTTGCCGGCCCGGGGCAGGGGCCATGGCGCGCCACGCCGAAGCCTGCGAACCGCTGGCGGCGATTTATCCAGCCGGGGCGATCGCCGAAATCGAGGCCCGTTTGCAGGCGCGCGATTACTCCCTGCAGCGCCTTTCCCTGGCGCTTGAGGCCGCTGGCCTTCTCACGCTCGTCCCGTTGCCGGCGGAAAAGGCCGCCTGCGTGGTGAGCATCAACACGGCCGAGAATCTGGAATTCTGGCAGAAGCGGAACTAGGGCCTTTTCGATTTCAAGCCTCGGAATTTTTGGCCACGCAAGATCACAGAGAGCACAAGGATTCGATCTTTGTGTTCCTTGTGATCTTTCGTGGCCAAAACCGGTTTGGAAAATCAGGGGACCAAAGGAATTCGCCAAGGCTTGGCTTGGCCGCGTCGTTGGATGCTGATGACCGGGCTCGTGGCGCTGACGCTGAATTGCTGCAGTTCGCTCAGCGGCACGAAACAGGTGCCGTAAGGCGCGCCGTTCACATCGATAAAAACCACGGCGCCGAGATCGATCTTCGGCAGACGAAACAACATCACGCGTTCGCGACCCGAAGTATCGGCGACTACGGTCACGTCCTCGGCCAGATAGGTGTGCAGAAACGAACCCAAGGCCGCACTCGCGTCGGGTAGCGGGCCTTCCAACACGCGGGGCGCGCGATCCGGAGCGAGTCCGCCGGCTTGAATCGCCTCGATCAGACTCTTTCCTTTGCCCCATTGCAGATAGAGTTCGGGTGAGTGCAGCCGGCCCTGATCGTCCACCGGAGCAAGCCCCGCCACCGCGGCGAGAATGCCACCGGTGGCGTTCACTCCCGAACGCCGTTGCGCATAGTTCCAATCGGCGATCGGGACGAGAAAACGCTCGGGATAAAGTTCGACGGTCCCGGTTTCGACGAATCTCCACCCATCGGCCAGCCGCACGGGAAAACGTGCGCCTTGCAGGTAGCCCCACTGCTGGTTCGTCCGATCAATGCCGATCAGGGTGAAGCTGCCCTCGGGCTTGGCTGCCTCCTGAAACGCTTTCAGTCCGATGAGCAAGTGCTCGCTTTTGGCGAAAAGCGGTCCGTCAAAAGGCACGGGAGCCGTGGAAGCTCGCGTCTTGCCCCGGTTCCAGCGCGACCACACTTCCGCCGTGGAGGACGTGCGCTCGGTCAGACCGGAAGCCGGCGCCGCCGTGGGGCGCTCAAGTCGGAATCGATCCAGTACGTCGCCTTCCAGCGCATGCACCACGGCCTGGTAACCGCCGTCGCGCCAGTCGAGCTGGAGGTAATGATAGCGGCCGAAGACCTCCACCTCCGGGTGATAGGGGCCGCCCTGATTGTCCGGGGTGAAAAGACGGCCGCCGCCCCCGCCGGTTGTGACGAACTCGATGGGCCGGCCGAAATGGGTCGGGTGAATCCGTTCGTATTTATGGTGATGACCGGCAATCACGGCGGCGACCGGCCCGTTGACGATCGCCGGCAGCGCCAGGTCGCGCAGGGCCGCGCTGCCGTAGTCGCCGGCAAGGGTCGAGTGGGACATGACCGGCACGTGGCAGAAAACCAGCCCGAGTGCGTCCGCATGCGCCGGTCCCCAAAGGCTGCTTTGCAGCCAGCGCAGTTGGGCGGAGAACGGCGCGATGGGATCGAAGCCGTAAAGTGAATGAAGATCGGCATCGTTGAGCCAGAACAGGCTGACCGGTCCCTGGCGGATCGCACCATAACGCTGTCCCGACAGCTGGTTGAACCAAAAATCGTGCCAGTAGAGACTGCGTTCCCGATAGGCGTCGTGATTGCCCGCCGCCATCAGGATCGGGCAACCGGGGAGAACCTCGCGCATCGGTTCGAAAAACTCGGTTTTCCAGTCCTGGTAGGTACTGCCGTAGTCGACGGCATCCCCGACGCACACCATGAGATCGTGCGGTTCACGCGACCAATTTTTCGCCAATTGCCGCAGGACCTTGGGGCCGCCCTGGCTGTCGCCGAACACGATCAGGCGCGGAGCACGCGATCCCAGCGCACCCCAGTCCGATGACATCGTGAAACGACCCGTGCTGATGCCCGCCTCCAGGATTTCATAGCTCGCTCCTCCGGGCAGGCGGCTGGCCGGCACATCGACATAAGCGAGGAAGGTGTCCTCGCGGCTTCTCAGATACCGCACGGGAAAGGAAGCGGGTTTGCCCTCCGCCGGTGGAACCATCACCTGATGGTCGCGCGGCCGGTCCACTTCGAAACACACCCGCAGCGTTTCGGTGGCGGGGAGGAGGAGATACGGCCCGGTTTTCAAGGCGGGCCAGGCTGTGACTGGCCAGAGCAGCCCGATGAAAAATAGCTTCCGACAGTGATGCCAGGGTAGGGACGAAAGGAAACGTGAGACCAAGCGGGGGGCCACCGGAAGAACGGTGATTGGCTTCATTCCCAGTTGTCGCGTAGTTCGGTGAACCGAGGCAACCGCAATGATTTGGCGACAAACACCGAGCATGCCTGAGCACTGCATTTTAACCACAAAGGGACAAAGACACGAAGGTCGATCATCAAGCTAAGCATTGATCGTTCATTCACCCTGCCTTTCTTTGTGTCTTCGTGTCTTTGTGGTTCAAATGCGGCCGTAGCGTTACGGACAGGAAAAATCGGCCGTTCGGTTGCGATTGGCCCTTAGTTTGCTATTGAGACAGAGGGGGCACGCGGCGGACATTCGCTGAGTCCCACCGCTTCAGCCACGAATCCACATGAAAAAGTCCAAGAAAAACACCAAGGCGCCCGCCCCGGCGAAGAGCACTGTGAAGGCTCCGAAAAAGACCTCCGCCCCAGCCGTGAAAAAAACGGCGTCCAAAACGGTCACCACCTTCATCACCGCCCAGATCGACGTCGGTTTCGGCAACTCACTTTATATCCGCGGCGAAGGTCCGGGCCTGAGTTGGGGAAAAGGCCTGCTGATGACCTGTGTCTCCGACAATCGCTGGGCGATCACGCTGCCCCAAGCGAGCCAGCCCTTCTTGTGCAAATTTCTCCTCAACGACTTGATCTGGTCGAACGGCGCGGATTATGTTCTGCCTCCGGGCCGGAACGCGTCGGTTGTGCCCATGTTCTGAGGAGCGTCAGAGACGGAGCGACTGTTGCAGGTGGAGCGGCTTGACCCCACGACGCTTCAGCGCGTTGAGGTCAACGCGCGCCACCTTGAAAACGCCGGACGTTTTTTCCTGCTGATGCCTGCAGCGGCGGTCGCGACCGCCGCTGCAGCTACCAATCACGGTCGGTCGTGATCGGGATTGAGCGTCCGCAATTGGGCCTGGAGCGATTCGGCGGCTGCGTCGCGGTCGGACAGGGCTTCGACGGGGATCAGCGCGCTCCGCATCCGCACGCGCGAAAAAGGTTTTGGGAGATAAAATCGATCCCAGCTTTTCAGCCGCCACACGGAGGTGAACTCCGCGCCCACCAGGAGCAGCGGGGTGCGGGCGCGCCGCGCCACGATCAGCGCGCCGGGTTTCACTTCGTAACAGGGACCGCGCGGGCCGTCGGGGGTGATGCCGATGTCATAACCTTCGCGCAAAACCCCGACGAGGGCCATGGCCGCTTCCCGGCCGAGCCGGCTGCTCGAGCCCCGGACGGTGCGCATCCCGACCAGCGAAAAAAAAGCCGAGAGCCACGCGCCGTCCTGGCTGGCGCTGACCAAGGCATAGGCAGGCCGGCCCTGCCGGAAACGACGGACGATTTCGGCGGAGAGAAAAAGCCGGTTGTGCCAGAGCACGATGGACACCGGTTCGTCTTTTTTCTGATACCGGCGCAAATCCTCCGGATCGGTTTCAAAACGCAGCGACCGGCCCCAGAGCCGCAACAGCAACCCGAACGGCCAGAGCAACGCCTTTCGCCAGCCGGCAATGGCATGGGCCTCGACCGGAGTCGTGGAGGGGTCCTCGTTTTCAGGAGGGTGGTCAGTCGGCAAATTCAAGCGTCACGGTTGTCGCTGAAAGCGTTCCGCACGCCAAGCGAAGAGTCGCAGCGGGCGCTGCCTCCTTTTGTCATTGCGAGGAGCCGAGGGCGACGACGTGTCCTCCATAGCCCATCGGGCGGAGGAGGAAGAATTGACGCCTGCAACGTTCCCCGACACCAAGCCGCGCATGTCTGTGCAGCTCCCTCCCTGTCCTTATTTGCCTGCTCCGCGCGCCGGCCTTGATTGGCGTGGGCTGCATATTTTCCGGGACGAGCACCGCGGAGCTGATTTTTATGAAGCCTGCCTCGAGTATGGGCACTCGCTCTGGCAGCGCGGACTCGCGGCGCGCGCCATGCTTTGCCTGGACCGGGCCTTTGCGGCGGAGTTATCGGGCGCGGAGCCGATTTTGAGGAAATGGCCGCTCCCGTATGCGGCCGTCGTGTGGTTTTTGGGTTATACCCCTCCCACGGTCTTCCTCGGCAATCCACGGGTGCACTTTCAGCACTATGCCGATCGGATGAACGATCCGCGGCGCGAACAGCGCGCGTGGCGGGCCTGGGCCTGTTGGGCGCTGACCCGGGTCGCGCGTCCCGAATTTCCGGCCGATCCGCGGCACGCTGTCAGGGAACACTCGGTCGAGGAGATCGCCGCGGGCCTCCGCGAGCACGGTTTTCCCGGCGAAACCGAACTCTGGCAAAAGGTGCTGGCGGCCAGCACGAGCTGAAGTGGCGAAGACCGGGGTCCGGCTGAGTTTTGCCCTTGTCGCAGCGGGGCGCAGGCGCTACCCGTGCCAGTCATGGAATGCGGTGGTAGCTCAGCTGGATAGAGCAGCGGTTTTCTAAACCGCCGGTCGGGTGTTCGAGTCACCTCCACCGCGCCATCTCAGGGCTAGACGCCGGAGGAATGTCGTCTAGACTGCCGGGGCTGTTGGTGTCAGATTCGCCTGCCCCTTTAACCCCCTGCGCTTGGCGCGCAATATCCCCCGATTGTCGATGACCGTTTCCCCCGCTGCTGGATCTGCACCCACGTTGGTTGAGCCTGAAGAAGAATCGTCTTTTTATAAGTGGTTTTTGGTCTGGGTGCTTTTTGTGGTCGGGGCCTTGAACTATGCGGACCGGGTCGTGTTGACCGCGATGTTTCCGCTTTTGAAAGCGGACTTGGGCATGACGGATCTGGGCATGGCAGGAATTGGCACGGTCTTTCTTTGGAGCTATGCTCTCGCCTCGCCTTTTGCCGGTGTGATCGGGGATAAAAAATCCCGGCGCCTCTTGGTGATCGGGTGTTTGTCGGCGTGGAGTCTCGTGATGGTGGCGACGAGTTTTGTCACCAGTGACAGCCAATTGTTGTCGACGCGTTTTTTTCTGGGCCTGGCAGAGGCCTTGTATTTTCCAGTCTGCGTAGCGCTCGTTTCCCAGTTTCATGACTTTCGGACCCGCGCCTTCGCCATTGCTGTACAATCAGCAGGGATGGGGGTCGGAGCGATCTCCGGGGGAGCATATGGCGGTTATGTCGGAGTCGCTTTCGGCTGGCGCACCGCAGTCCTCACTTTGGGAGTATTCGGGTTGGTGCTGGCCGTCGTCTGCTGGTTCGTGATCCGGAAAGACCGTCCCGCAGCTGTCCCGGCCGCCAGTCAAACTTCGCCCGGCGGTGGGGGAGGGTTCATGCAATCGATCCGGAGTGTAGTGACGGTTCCGCTCTGCCTCATCATGATCGCCCAGGCCATGCTGATTTCGGTGGGGACCTGGATCTTCATGAACTGGCTGCCGCTGTATTTCAGCCAGGTGTTTCATCTCGGCCTGGGCTCCGCCGGCGTGGCCGGCAACGCCTCGCTCAGTGTGGGCGCAATCTGCGGCGTGCTGATCGGAGGCTGGCTCTCGGATCGCGTCGCCCGGAAGAGCGTGGCGCGTCGCCTGCTCATGCAGGCTCTGCTCTATGCGGGATCCGTGCCCTTCCTATTTCTTTTCATGGCTTCGAACGATTTTAATTACGTCGCCTTCTCGATCTTCGGCTTCGTCGTGATTCGCTCCCTGGGTTCGGCGAACGAGGTTCCCATCCTGTGCGACAGCCTGCCGCTGACCAGCCGGTCGACCGCGATGGGACTGCTGAATTTCGCCAACTGCATCTGTGGCGGCCTCGGCATCCTGGCGTCGGGTTTTCTGAAAGCGCACATCGGGTTGAAAACGATTTTCTTCCTCAGCTCGATGCTGGTTGTCCTGGCGGCCTTGCTGGTTTTTGCGGGCTACCGCCTCGCATTGCGAACGCCCGCCAAGGCCACGGAGCTTAATTCCTGAACCGCCGACGCCCGGAACGACCGCTGATTTTATATTCCCCGCTCATGAAAATCGAAGAACGAGGCCTGGTTTACGATGCGACCCGCCAACTGCCCGCCGCACGCGTGGCTTCTTTCACCGGCTTGCTGGTCACAAAGGCGGGCACCGCTTTCTGCAGCTTCCAGTGCGGGTCGAAAAAACACGCTCTCGATTCGACGGTCCGGATTTTTCGTTCGACGGACCATGGGCGTACGTGGAGCGACACCGGCAACCGGTTTGAAACTTCCTTCCAAGGTGTGGCGGGTTCCCTGAGTTCGGGGGAAATGGAAGAAGTCTCGCCCGGCCGGTTGATGGTGATCACCACCTGGTTCGATCGCAGCGAGCCGGCGCGGCCTATTTTCGACCCGGTGACCGAGGGTATCCTGCGCACCAAGCAACTGGTGGCCTTTTCCGAGGACGAGGGGAAATCATGGACGCCCTGGCGGGAAATTCCGATTGCCGGATTGAAAGGCTGCGCGAGCACGGGCCCGCTCCTGCGCTGGACGGACAGCACGATCGCCTACCCGTTTGAGAGTTACAAAGAATACGACGACCCCCAGCCGGGGAGGCACGGCGCGTGGTTCATCGCGACCAAGGATGGCGGACGGACTTTCGGAGCGCCGGTGCTGGTCGCGCAGGATCCGCAGGGTGACGTTTATTACTGGGACCAACGCATGTCGGTGGGCAAAACTCCCGGGGAATATATCAGCCTTTTCTGGACCCATGACCTGCGGCAAAAAAAAGATCTCGCGGTGCACGTGAAACACCACCGCCCGGGCGTCGCCGGCGGAGACGTGCCGCGGACGACCGGCCTTCCCGGACAGATTTCCGCCCCGCTCCTGCTGGACGATGGCCGGTTGCTGGCGGGTGTGATTGCCCGCGAAAAACCGGGCACGGTGACCCTGTGCCAATCGGACGATGACGGGAAGACCTGGCCCCATCGTCTGGTCATCTACACGCATGACGAGAAAGCCCTGCTCACGCAGGGCGCGGAAAATATCGATTTTGTCCAATACTGGGAAGACATGGGCAAGTGGAGCTTCGGTCATCCCGCGATCCGGTTGGTGGGAAAAAACAAACTGCTCATCGTCCATTATGCGGGAGTGCCCAACTGCCTCAGTGTTCACTGGATTCGGGTCGATCTGACCCGTTAGACCGGGCCGGTTTGCCGCTGGGTCCAAATCGGTGGTTCCTGACTTTGGATTGCCATCGACAAGCTCGCGGAGTCTTCAAGCATAGGGATTCCTATGGAATCACTTGACCATCTTTTCGCGCAAAACCGCGCGTGGGCGGATGCGATCCGGGCGGAGGATCCGGAGTTCTTTCTGAAGCTTTCGCGGCAGCAAACGCCCGAGTATCTGTGGATCGGTTGCTCTGACAGTCGCGTGCCGGCCAATGAGATTGTGAATCTCCTGCCCGGCGAATTGTTCGTCCACCGCAACATCGCCAACGTGGTGGTGCACACTGACCTGAACTGCCTTTCCGTGATGCAATTCGCAGTCGATGTCCTGAAGGTGAAGCACATCATCGTGTGCGGTCATTACGGCTGCAGCGGTGTGCGCGCGGCGTTGCGCTGCGACCGGATCGGGCTGGCGGACAACTGGCTCCGCCATGTGCAGGATGTCGCGGAGAAGCACAAGGACTGCGTGCACGCGATCCAGGGCGAAACCATCCGCACCAACCGCCTGTGTGAATTGAACGTGATCGAGCAGGTCGGCAATGTCTGCCAGACCACCATGGTGCGCGATGCGTGGGACCGGGGCCAATCCCTGGCCGTGCACAGTTGGATTTACGGGCTCAAGGACGGCATCATTCGCAATCTGGGCATGAACGTTTCCTCCGTGGGCGAGTATGACCCCCAGTACAAGGCCGCGCTGGCGGCGATCGATTCGGGTGAACCTTTCGAGGCTCCCGTATAACCTGCGGCTCTGGGGCTAAACGGTCAGTCTGCGCGCGCGGGCGACGACCGGCCAGGTGCCGAAGACGCGTCCGTCGCGCACGGCGTAGACTTCGCTTTGGAGTGCGACGGTCGGGCAGATGTGGAAGGGAATGCCATAGACCGGGGTGCCCACCGGGAATTCGGCGGCTCGGGCGGTTTTGACGACGAGATGTTCTTCGCTGTGATTGACGAACTCGGCATCGTCGATGCCGAAGAGCTTCACGCGGGGGTGTGGCCTTTCGCTTGCCACCGATTTATGGCCGAGGTCGATGCAAATATGATTGGGCGCCGGATGACTGATGACGCGCATGAACAGGACCGCGGCATGCAGGAAGTCGTAGTGCGGGGATTTCTCCGCATCGCTGACATCCCAGAGGACGGTGGTGCCGGCGCCCAGTTCCACGCCGGCGTTTTGGGCGTGAATGGCCAACGTGGGCGTGCCGCCGCCAACAATGGCCGGCACGGGCAGGCCGGCGGCGAGCAGTTCGTCCCGCAGGCGAAAGGCTGGGGCGGTGGCGGCGACCGAGTCGCGCCTGCGCTGGTCCTTGTCCTGGGCGATCAGATGTCCGTCATAGACGTGCAACCCGGCGGGACGTAGGCCGGGAGCTTGCGCGATGGCGCGATAGACGGCGAAAGCCTCCGGGCCGGGGACAATGCCGGTGCGGTTCATGCCGACGTTGAGATCGATCCAGACGTCGAGGGTGACGCCGGCAGCCACCGCGGCGGAGCTGAGGGCCGACACCGTGGCGAGGTTGTCGGCGATGCAGGAAAAGCGTGTGCCGGGGAATTTCCGCACGAGTTCAATGATGCGGCGCACATTCGGCCCGACGGGTTGATAGGCGAGCATGACGTCGGGCGCTCCCGCGACCGCGCACATCTCGGATTCGGCGATGGTGGAGGTTTTGAATTTCCGGATGCCGTGCGCGAGCTTGAGGGCCACGATCTGCGGCAGCTTATGGGTCTTGACGTGCGGCCGCAGCCGTTCGACGCCACCAGCCAGTGCGATCATCCGCCGGAGATTCTCCGCCACGCGATCGGGAAAGATCAGCAGCGAAGGCGACAGCGTCTCGTCGGGGTTGGTCAGGCGCATCCAGTCGGTCGTCGGGGTCATACTGGCATTCTACCGCGACATCGGCACGGGTAATCAAGACTTTCATCAGAGGCCTCGCACACAGTGCTGTTCGAGAACCAGGCCTCGGCGGGCGGCTTCGGATTTCACCTATTAAGTGAAATTCGATTATCGGCCACGCGTGGATAGAATGGTGATGGAGCCCTGGTCATACTGCGGAAAACGGTGCCAGGAGAGGGTAGGCAGAGGTCGGATCGACTTTCACTTAATAGGTGAAAGTCGAACCGGGCCGGCGGATCGATTTCAGCGGCTCGCCTTCGGATCTTTGTCCCTTGGTGGTGAAACTTCCGGCTGCTGAAAATCACAGGCCAGCCGGGGCGTTGACAGCCGGGATGAAATTTGAGGAGCTGAACCGTTGTGGCCGATGGGCGAAAGACCTTCCTGGTTTCGTTGTCGTATCGGAAACAATTCACCAACCAAAGGCTGTCCCTTGTCTACCCCCGTCAACGCTCTTCCGGTCAATCGTTTCAAACGCGATCTTTTGGCCCGCCGCCCCCAGATCGGACTTTGGAGCAGTCTGTGCAGCAATCTCTCGGTGGAAATCATCGCCGGGTCGGGGTTCGACTGGATTTTGCTCGATACCGAGCACGTGCCGAACGATCCCGACATGGTCCTGAGCCAGTTGCAGGCCGCGGCCGGCGGAACTGCTTCGCCCATTGTTCGCGTCGCCTGGAACGATGCGGTGATGATCAAGAAACAGCTGGATATCGGGGTGCAGAGTTTCCTGGTTCCGTTCGTCCAGAATGCCGAGGAAGCCCGCAAGGCGGTCGCAGCGACCCGGTATCCCCAGTTCGGCGGCGGGGTGCGCGGTTATGCGTCCGGCGCCCGCGCGAATAAGTTTGGACGGATTCCGGATTATTTTCACCGGGCTCATGAGGAAATCTGCGTGCTGGTGCAGGTCGAGACGCGCGCGGCCCTGAAGGAAATCGAGGCGATCGCCGCGGTGCCCGGGGTGGATGGAATTTTTATCGGTCCCGGGGATCTTTCCTCCGACATGGGCCATCTGGGCAATCCGTCACATCCGGAAGTGCTGCAAGCGATCACGGGGGCCATCGAGCGCATCAAGGCGGCCAAACAGGCGCCGGGCATCCTGGCCCCGGTGGAAGCGGAAGCCCGCAAGTGGCTCGCGCTGGGCGCGATGTTTGTCGCGGTCGGCAGCGATGTCGGAGTGCTGGCGCGCGGCACCGAGGCGCTCGCGGCCAAGTACAAAACGCCGCTGGCTTGAGTCAGCGCGCGAGTTGGTCGGCTGGCAGTTCATTCGCGGTGGGTTCGATCCCCCCAGCGCTGCTCCGGCTTGGTTGAGATGTAGGAGCCTGCTTGCAGGCGATTGTCTGGAGCGGCGACGCCCCATCGATCATCGCCAGCAAGCAGGCTCCTACATCTCAACCTTAGGATTTATTTTCCTTTTTTGAGGTCGAGGAAGACCATCATCGAAGGATTGCCCACCGGGGTGTACTCGCCGGTGAAGGTGAGGCGGCCGGACGCCCGGTCGACGCGGAAGGTGGCAAGGGAATCACTCCGTTGGTTGCACGAATAGAGGAACTGGCCGGTCGGATCGAAAGCGATCGTGCGCGGATAATCGCCGCGGGTCCATTCCTCGCCGAGCCAGGTGAGCAGTCCGGTTTCGCCGATCGCGAACTGCGCGATGCTGTCGTGCAGGCGGTTCGCAACATAAACAAAGCGGCCATCGGCGGAGACCAGGATGCCCGAGGTGAAGTTGCTGCCGGCAAATCCCGGGGGCAGGGTGGAAAGCATCTGCCGATGCTTCAGACGTCCGGTCACGCCGTCGTAATCGAACACCACCAGGTTCGAGCCTTCCTCCTGCAGCGAATAGAGCCAGCGCGCGTTGGGATGAAAGGCGAAGTGCCGCGGGCCGTCGCCCGGCGGGAGCGCGACATCGGGGGGATCGTTGGGTGAAAGCACGCCGGTGTGTTCGTCGAATTTCCAGATCAGGAGTTTGTCCAGGCCGAGATCGGCGGACAGCGCGAAGCGACCCGAGCGGTCGGGGGCGATCATATGCGCGTGGGGAAAATCATGCCCGCTGATGGCGAAGCTGCCCCTCGGGGCATTGTGCGCCTGCTTGGGGCCCACCTCACCGACACCCTTCTTGATATCGCTGGCGGGACCGAGCCGGCCGTCGGCCAGAATCGGAAACACCGCCACGGTGCCGCCAGCATAGTTGGCCACCATCGCGAACTGGCTGGAGGGATGAATGCTCACGTAGGTTGGGCCGGCGCCGCCAGAGGCCACGGTATTGAGCAGCGTGAGTTGCCCGTCGGTTTGGTTGATGGCGAAAGCGCTGACGGAGCCGGAGTCGGTGCCGGCCACTTTGTCGGTGGCATTGGTGGAATACATCCGCGTGCCTTCGGCGTTGATCACGAGACAGCTCGGGCTCGTGGGTA
>CAMAPG010000016.1 GCA_945859965.1 Opitutus sp. GAS368
AAAGGTGTCGCCAGCTTCGGCGAACTAGGCCAGCCTTCCCCTCGAAAATGTCATCGGAACACCGGTCCTTGCTCATGCGTGCCAACCGGCTGCTCGGCGCGGCTTTGGTCGATCACAACCTCGTGAAAATCGAGGATCTCGAGAAAGCCAACGAACGGCTGCTCGAGGTGATCGCTTTGCAGCAGGCGCGGCAGAGCACGGTTCTCGGGATCCTGGCCTACGAGATGAAGGTCGTCCGCGAGGAGGATGTCCTACAGCACATCGTGGAGACGGAAGGTGCCGGCCTGGTCGACCTGCGTAACTACGACACCCTGGAGGAGCTCAAGAAAGGCCTCGATATCGGGGCCTGCTGGGCGACGTGGTCCGTCCCCTTCGATCGCGAGGAGGATTTTCATTTCATTGCCACTGCCTACTACCTGAGCCCGGCTGTGCGGACGTTTTGGGAAAAACAGTTCGGCCCCCAGATCGTGTGGTATGGGACCACGTTGGATGTGATCGCCGATTACCTTGAAAAACTGGAAGGCGAACGCACCAACCCCGCGGCCTCGGGGGGCACCCGTTCGCCGTTCAGTGCGCCGACCGCCGTACCGGCGGCAGCCAAACCTCCGACTGCTTCCTGACGCCATGCCACTCGGAAAAGTCCAGACGCAGATCGTCGCCAAACTGGCGGAAATGGGCCGCCTGACCACCGAGCAGCAGACCGCCATCGTGACGGTACCGGAGGACTTGAGCGGTGACGCCTTGGACAAGCTGCTGCAGGATGAGTATTCGATCACCGCTTTCCAATGCCTCGTCGCGAAAGCGCGGGCCCTGGGCCTCGCGCCGTTCAACGTCGCCCGCTATCGTCTGTCGTCGGACACGTTCGAGCGCATTCCCCAGGAATTTTGCCAGGAAAACCTCGTGCTGCCGGTGGGGCAGGTGGGCGACTTCCTGCTCGTGGCGTTCTCGAATCCATTTGAGCTGACGATCCCGAGCAAGATTCAGGAGATGACCGGGAAAAAGGTCATCCGGCTGCTGGCGCGGGACAAAGACATCCGGGAAAAATTCTCAAAAGGCTCGGATCGCCCGGCCGGGTTCGACGACGTCGTGCAGCAGATCGGCGTGGAATTCGGCGAGGGCGACGGTGAGCTCAAGGACGAGGACGTCACCGAGGAATCCGGGCCGATCATCCAGCTTTCGAACCGGATCATCGAGGATGCCTATTACGCCGGCACGAGCGACATTCACATCGAGCCGCAGGAGAAGGAAATGATCGTGCGTTACCGCATCGACGGCATGTGCCAGGAAAAGCTGCGCCTGCCGGCCAAGGTCGGCCCGGCGCTCGTGGCTCGGCTCAAGATCATGTGCAATCTCGACATCTCGGAACGCCGGATGCCGCAGGATGGCCGCATTGTCTTCAAGCAGTTTACCAAGAAGTCGCTCGACATCGATTTGCGCGTTTCGACCGCCCCGCTGAACCATGGTGAAGGCGTGGTCATGCGTATTCTCGACAAGCAAAAGAGCACGCTGCCACTGCCTGCCCTGGGTTTCACCGAGGAAAATCTCGCCAAGTACCGCGAGGCGATCCGCCAGCCGTATGGCATGATCCTGCACTGCGGACCCACCGGCTCGGGCAAGTCGATGACGCTTTATTCCGCGCTCAACGAAATCAACACGTCGGATATTGTCATTCGCACGGCCGAGGACCCCATCGAATACACGCTGAATGGGATCAACCAGATGCAGATGCACCGCCAGATCGGCCTGACGTTTGCGACAGCGTTGCGGTCATTTTTGCGGCAGGATCCCGACATCATCCTCGTGGGTGAAATCCGTGACAAGGAGACCGCAAACATCGCGGTCGAAGCCGCGCTGACCGGGCACTTGCTCATCAGCACGCTCCACACGAACGATGCGCCGTCCACGGTCGCGCGTCTGACCGACATGGGGGTGGAGCCGTTCATGATTTCGTCCTCACTGCTGTGCGTTTGCGCCCAGCGCCTGATGCGCCGCGTCTGCAAGACCTGCCGGATCGTCTATGAAGCGCAGGGCCGGGAGAAAGAAGTCCTGGGAAAGGCGATTGGCTGGAGCGGCCAGATCTACAAGCACAACCCCAAGGGCTGCCCGAAGTGCGGTGGCAGCGGCTACAAAGGCCGCCTCGGCATTCACGAGTTGATGATCACCAACGATGAGCTGATGGAGGCGATCAACAAGGAGGCGGATGCGACCGAGCTGAAGAAAATCGCGGTGCGCGCCGGAATGAAGACGCTGCACCAGGACAGCCTGCTGAAAGTGCGCGACGGATTCACCACGCTCGAGGAGGCCATCTCGACGGTGCCGCCGGATCTGTAAGACTGATCATGAAGTATCTGTTTGGATTCATTCTGGGCCTGACCTTGCTCGCCTTGCCGGCCTGCAAACGGAGGGGCAGCGACATCACCTCGTTGGAACGCAAGCAGGCGGCCAGCCTCGAGAGCGAAGCGGACTTTGCCTTCAGTTTGAAGGAATTGCCCCGGGCTGAGGAACTTTATGCCAAGGCGGCGAAACTTTGCCCGGACAATGCCGGCTACTGGATGAACCTGGGTATTTGCCGGAAGAAGATGAATAATAAGTCCGGGGCCAAATCCGCCTATGAATCCGCGCTCGCGGCGTTCAAGGATGCGCATGAGCTGCACCCCAAGGACCTGCAGCCCGTGCTTGCACAGGTATACATGTTGGGCCTGCTCGGTCGTGAAAAACAGGCCCGGGAAGTCGCGGAAAAAGCGCAGAAAACCTACCGGGATGATCCGCGCGTGCGGGGGTTTTCGCCCCAGTCCATCGATCAGATGCTCGCCGATCCGAAGTTCAAGGCGATCGCGTTCTAAGTGCGGGTGGCGGTTGTCTTGTGGCTTGGTCTAAGCTTCGGAATTTTTGGCCACGAAAGATCACAAAGTGCACATAGATCGATCCTGAAATACCTACCCGCTGATCGCAGTGGTCGGACGTGGATCGATCTATGTGCACTTTGTGATCTTTCGTGGCTAAACCGTCTTGCTCAGGAGTAGTCCAAGCGTCTTCGCGCTATTCGGCCGAGGCCAGCGAACCGGTGCCGGATTCGTTGCTCGCGGCCAGGAGCATGGCGCTGAGTTCGGTGGCGGAGCGGGTAAACTGGGCGAAGACCCAATGGTCGCGTTGCCCATCCGGCGAAAAACCATCGGTCGGTGGCAAGGGGAGACGGAAATTTTCGAGTGTTTCAAGCAACCGCCTGAGTTGCGGGTCGGGCCGGCCGGTTTCCACCGCGGTGGCCAGGGTGTCGAGCGCGATGGTCGCAAGGCGGGTCAATTCGGCGAGCTCAGATTGCGGCATGGGGATGCCGGGAGTGAGATGCAACGTCACGACGGTGAGGGAGTGGGCGATGCGCTGGTTGCCGTTCGCGAGCGTGGCCGCCAGTTCGATTCCCTCCTGCCGGTTTTTCGGATCCGCGATCATGCGTTGCAACGAGGAAAATACCGCGCTGTTGGCCGCCTCGGCGTGCCGCTTGGCGTCGATGGCCTCCTGGTCGTAGGCACCGCCGGTGGCCAGGCGCGCCGCCAGCAACTGCCAGTAGTCGCGGTTGACGCGCAGCGCCGTGGCGAGAATGGGAGGCAGGCGGTCGCGCTCCCACACAGGCCAGAAAAAGAGGGCGGCGAGCAGGGCCAGCATGCCGCCAGCCAGGGTGCTGCCGAGACGTTCGACCGTAAACCCGATTGTCACGGGTTCGCGGGCTTCCGTCAGCAAGACGACCATCAGCGTGACGAAGAAAACCGCGATGGCGTAGTTGCGTTTGAGAAAAAAGCCGAAGCCGAGGATGGTCACCGCCGTCGCGGCCGCGATCACCGCAAAGGTTGGGTCCAGCCAGAGGAGGAGGGTGGCCACGAGGCTGCCGGCGAGGGTGCCGAGCACGCGTTGCGCGGCCCGCTGGCGGGTCGAGCCATAATCCGGCTGCAGGACGACGACCATGGTGAAGGGGAGCCAATAGCCGTGAGCGAGGTGGGTGCTTTTGAAAATCAGCACGCCCAGCACGGTGAGCAGGGCGATGCGGCAGGTGAACCGGACCAGGGCGGGATCAAGGCGCAGGTTGAGATTGAGCGCGGAAGCGAGCGGGCGGAGCGTCCAGGTATTGACGTCGAAGAGTTCGAGGGGAAAAGCCGCGCGCTCCTCCGCGCGGTCGATCGTGGCGCGCAAGGCGTCCCGGATCGCGGGGAGATGGATTTCGATCTGCCGGAGAATTTCGGCGAGCTGCGATCCGGTGTGATTTCCGCCGGTCTGTGCGGTGACCCGGGCGCGGAGCACTTGCAACAGGTTCGCCAGGCGCCGCAGCCGCACCTCGGCGGTTGCGAGATGCGCGGGCTGGCGCGAAACCACCGCTACAGCGATGGTGCGCGCGGTGTTGGTGAGCGACATCAGCACCGGCGCGATGGAGGGGGCCAGCGCGGCGAAGGCTGGCTGCGTCATGAGGTTTTCGAGGGCGGTATTGAAGGCCACGACCCGGGTGGCAAGGCGGGCCGCCGCCAGATTCAAGTGCTCGAGTCGTTCCACCAACGGGCTGCGCCGGGCGGCGAGGGCGACGGCCAGTGTGGCGTACGTGTGATCCAGCGTGGTGCGCAACAGCGCCTCGCGTTCGTTGACCTGCTGGTGGCGTTGCGCGCGATCGACGTCGTCGCCGGGGGTGATGGCCTCAAACAAATCGGCGACAGCCAGCCAGCTGTCCGCGACCGTGCGCCGCAACGGATGCTGCGGCCGAAAGGGCCAGTTGATCACCTGCAGCAGGAGTCCCCAGGCTCCGCCCGCGAGGGTCGCGAGGACGCTATGTTCGGCGACCGCCGGGTCGTGCGAAGTATTGAGGGCGAGCAGGAAAAGCAGGGTGGAGGAGACAGCGAGAGAAGGACCGTAATCGTTGCTCAGGTGCCGCCAGAGCCCGCTGCCGAGGGCAATCAGGAGCATGCCGCCGACACTCGCACTCAGGCTGGGGGCGGCAAAGGCCCCGAGCGCCGTCGCCCCGCTGAGGATCGCGGTCATGGCGAGGAGCAGTCCGAAACGCAGGGTGTAAGAACCGCGCACATCGACGATGGCGATGTTTTGCGCGGCGAGTGCGACAAAGGTCACCTCGAACGGCAGATGGCCGGACGCGGTGAGCAGCATCGGCACCATGAACGCGACGGTGGCCCGGACGGCGCGCGCGATGTCGGGTTGCAACGATTCGCGGTCCACCCACTGGCGGATTGTTTTCCATGGAGCGAACGCCGTCATGTCCGCGCAGTGTGTGTTCCTCGCGACGGGCGTCACGTATTTTACGTGTCTTAGGGTGAAGTAGGCCGGATTTTAATCCGTGCCATTTGAGAAACCGTGAATTGCTCGCACTCCGAAAAGGGCGGGTCAGAGACCCGCCCTACGTTCAAGCGTAGACGCCCCCGCCGAGCAGGCGTTCACCGTCGTAGAAGGCGAGGATCTGGCCGCTCGCGAGTGCACGTTGCGGTTTGTGAAACCGAATCAGGGCCGTGCCTCCGCCCTCCGGGACAAAGTCCATCGCGACGCGCGGATCGCGATAACGTACCCGGCCTTCGAGCGTTCGGGATTCGGCGACGGGCTGGTTGGTCCAACTCAGGTTGTGGATGCGCACCTCGCGTTGAAAAAGTCCAGGAGCGTCCGGATGATCGAAGGCGACGAGCAAGGCGTTGTCCGCGTCGCGTTTTCCCACTACGACATAGTTTTGGTGATCGGTGTTGGACGGCACGCCGATCCCCTTGCGCTGCCCGAGCGTGTAGTAGTGCAATCCGCGATGCCGCCCCAGTTCACGGTTATCGCTGGCGCGCAGGATCGGCCCGGGCAGGTCGGGCACGTAGGTGCGCAGGAAATCCTGCATTTTCACCTCGCCGATGAAACAGATGCCCTGGCTGTCCTTCTTATCGGCGGTGGCCAGGCCCGCTTCCCGCGCGATGCGGCGCAATTCCGGCTTGGGCAGGTCGCCGATGGGGAAACGCGCATCGCGAATCTGCTCCTGGTTGAGCAGGGCGAGGAAATAGGACTGGTCCTTGTTCTTGTCCGCGCCCTCCAGCAGGTCGAAGGAGCCGCCGGTCCCGGCCGTGCGACGGGCATAGTGTCCGGTCGCCACCGCGCCGAAATCGTGATCCTTGGCCCACGCCCGGAATACCCCGAACTTGATCTCGCGGTTGCACATGATGTCCGGGTTGGGGGTGAGTCCGCGCGCATAGCCGTCGAGAAGATAGGCGACGACCCGCTCGCGATAGTCGCGCATCAGGTTGACGACGTGGAACTCGATTCCCAGCTGCTCCGCGACGGCGCGCGCATCGACGATGTCCTGCTGCCAGGGGCATTCGCCGATGATGTTGTCCTCGTTGATCCAGTTTTTCATATAGGCGCCAACGACGTCGTGCCCCTGCTGTTTGAGCAGGAGCGCGGCGACGGAGCTGTCGACTCCGCCGGACATGGCGACCAGGACTTTTTCGCGAATAGGCACGCTCCTGCAAACGACGCGGGCGCGGGCCGCTTTGTCAAACGAACGTAACACAGCTGCGCTTGCCTGCCGACGCGGCCCGAGCCAATTTCCGGCATGCGTTATTCCCTGATTTCGGTGCTGTGGTTCCTGTGTGCCTCGGTGTGGGGAGCGGAAAATTCACCCCCGGCAGCCAAACCGGTGCGGCCGCTGCCGGCGATCGAGCATGTCGTCATCATCAGTGTTGACGGCTTGCGCCCGGACTGTGCGCTACTCGCGGACATGCCCACTTTGCGCAGCATGCTGCGCGACGGGGCTTATACATTCTGGGCCAAAACCACCGCGGTTTCGATCACGCTGCCCTCGCATACCAGCATGGTGACGGGAGTCGTGCCGCAGAAACACGCCATTCACTGGAACGAGGATCTGCCCTTCAGCGAGCCGGTTTATCCGAAGAAACCCACCGTGATGGAAATGGCGAAACAGGCCGGCTACACGACCGCGATGGTGGCGGGCAAGTCGAAGTTCTCCGCCCTGAACAAGCCCGGCACGCTCGATTATGTTTTTCTGCCCGCGGCCCTGAATGCCAAGGTCGGCAATGCGATCGTGGCCGACGAGGCGATCAAGATCATCGAAGCCCACAAACCCGACCTGCTGTTCATCCATTTTCCCGATGTCGACTCCGTCGGCCATGCGAAAGGCTGGGGTTCGCACCCACAGCGCGCGGCGATCGAGCAAACCGGCAAGGAACTCGCCAGGGTCTTTGCCAGCCTGGATCGCGCGGGAATCCGGAATTCAACGCTGGTGATCCTGACCGCCGATCACGGTGGACAAGGACTCACGCATGGGGTGGACGATGCCCGCAGCCGGCATATCCCGTGGGTCGCAGTGGGACCCTCGGTGAAAAAGGATTATGACCTGACGCAGCTCGCCTCGCTCGAAGTGCGCACGGAAGACACGTGTGCGACGACGTGCTGGCTGTTGGGTTTGCCGCAGAAGGATTATTTCGACGGCAAGCCGGTTTACGACGCTTTCGAAAAGGCGCGGTAAAAGGAAGGGAGTAGTGCCGGCGCGTGGAATCAGGAACTCGGCGGGGAGGGAAGGGAACGCAGAGGTCGCGGAGGAGGAGAGAGGTCGCCGAGAATACCCAAGGGCATGGGGTACTGTGCAGTTTTGTTGTGGGTGGGGCTTTAGGCCCCGAATGGTCGCGGGATAAACCCGCTCCCACATTTAAACGACAATGTTTACGGCTTGTCCGTGCCCCCAGGTCGCGAATGCTGGGCCGCCGCATGTCATCGCCTCCCAGCCAGATCGTCCAAGCGTGGTTGGACACGCCCACCTCGGGCATGATCGAGCTCGTCGAGGACTGGCGTGCCGGTTCACCACCGGCGCTGACGTTGGGAGATGGCAGTGTGGCGTTTGCGACGTTAAAACGCGCGCCGGAATATGCCTTCGGCTTGAAGAGTGGTTACTTCGTCAACGACGCCGAGGAGTTGTTTTTCTTTGTGCTGCTGGCCGATCATCCGGAACTCGATCCGGCCAAGGACGCGGTCTACGTGGCCGGTGATTTCAACGGCTGGCAGGAAGCGGTGGGCCGCGAGGAATGGTGCCTCGTGCCAGGGGCCGTCGACGGCGAGCCGGCGCTGTTGTGGTCGGGGCGGGCCACCCGGTTGGAAGGCCGGCATGCTTTCAAATTTGTCACCGGCCAGCACCAATGGCTGCCCGTTCCGGCCGACGTGTCCAACGCTGCCCGAGATGACCAGGGTAACGTCAATCTCGGGTTCGACGCGGCGCGCACGGGCCGGCATATCTTCAAGTTCACCCTGGCCGCGCCGCTGGACCTGTCGCGTTCCTGGCAAATCACGTGCAGCGGGGACAACGCCAGCGGTGTCATCCTGCGACCGGGTGGATTCTTTTATGAACTGCAGACCGGTTTGCCGCTAGGTGCGCTGGTGCAGGGCAATGAAACGACGTTTCGGATTTTCGCCCCGCGGGCGCAAAAAATGGAGCTGTGCGTGTGTGCCGATCTTGCCGCACAGGACAGTCCGCACCGGTATGCGCTTACGCGCCGCGCGGAACCGGGTGGGGTGCTCGGCACCGATCTGCGCTGGAACGGCGCCTGGGAAATCGAACTCGAGCAGAACCTGCACGGCTGGTTCTATTGGTATTCCGTGACGGGCCCCGCGGATGCGTTCGGGACGTTCCTGCCGGAGCAGCGGGTGCTGGATCCCTATGCCCGCGCGACCGTTGGCCGGGAGGGGCCGGGGATCGTCCTGTCACGTGAGTGGATGGGCCGCGGCGATCGCAGCTTTAAAACGCCAGCCTGGCAGGACCTGATCGTAGCGGAAGCGCATGTACGCGATCTGGCCGCGCAGGCCCCGATCCAGGCGTCGGACGAAGAACGGCTCGGCTTTGCCGGTCTGACCAAGTGGGTGGAGAGCCCGGAATTTTATCTGCAACGCCTCGGGGTGAATGCGATCGAGCTCCAACCGGTCCAGGAATTTGATAATCGCACGCGCGAAGAATACCACTGGGGCTACATGACGAATAATTTCTTCGCGCCCGAAAGCAGCTACAGTCTCAAGCCGGCCGCGGCCTCGGGTGTCCGGGAGTTGCAGGCCCTGGTGGCCGCCCTGCATCGCCGCGGTTTGGCGGTGATCCTCGATGTCGTCTACAATCATGTCGGCGAGCCGGCCCACCTGATGTTCCTCGACAAGCTTTATTACTTCGAGGTGGACGGTAACGGCCAGCTCGCCAACTGGAGCGGATGCGGGAACGACCTGCGTTGCCGTTCGGCGATGACGCAACGGCTCATCATCGACAGCCTGATCCACTTGATCGAGGTCTACGGAGTGGACGGGTTTCGTTTCGATCTCGCCGAATTGATCGGCTTCGAAGCGCTGCAGCACATCGAACGGGCGCTGAAGCGGGTGAAACCCGATGTAGTGCTGATAGCCGAGCCGTGGAGTTTTCGCGGGCACATCGCCGGCCAGCTTCGCGAGACGGGCTATGCCTCGTGGAATGACGGCTACCGCGACTTCATCCGCGATTATGTCCGGGGCTCCGGTGCCCCGGGGCAATTTGAATATTACCTGAAAGGCTCGCCCTGGTATTTCGCCAAGTGGCCGGCGCAGACGGTCAATTACACGGAATCGCACGATGACCGAACCTGGATCGACATGATCACGGAGAATGCCGAGTACAACGGCCAGGGACCGACGAGCAACGATCGGCGGCGCACTCACCTCATGGCGGCGATTCTCTTCGCCTCGGTCGGCGTGCCCATGCTCGCGGCCGGGCAGGATTTTCTGCGATCCAAGCAAGGTGTAAAAAACACCTACCAACGCGGCGACCTGAACGCGCTTGATTATCGCCGGCTCTACCGGTTTCGCGGCACGCATGCGTATTTCGCGGATTGGATCGCCTTCCGCCGCGGCGAGCTCGGACGGTTGTTGCGCCACTATTCCCGCCCGAGTGAGGGCTTCTTCCGCTTCCTCTCCCGGCCGGATTCCCCGGCCTGCGCGGCAGTCTACAACGCTGATCACTCGCAGGGCAGACATCGGCTGCTTTTTGCCGTCAATCCCACGACCGCGGACGTGTCGATCCCCCTCGATGCCCCGGTCGTATCCGGTCACTGGCGGCAGCTGGCTGATGCGGATCGGTTCTACGCCCTTGATGGCTCTGGAGTTTCCCAGCCGGTCGAAGCGGAGCTTTTCCTTCCGGCCCTCGGTTGCGGTTTATGGGTGAGTGAAGGGTAGGGTTCTGCAGGGCTGCCGTGTACTGGGGACGCGACGCCCTCGTCGCGTGCGAACGCCATGAAACGCGACGAGGGCGTCGCGTCCCCAATGAATACCGCGGTATAACCCGGTGGTTGGGCGCCACCGCGCCAAAACCCTTGCATCTGCGAATCCGGGGTGTTCATTCCTCTTTCCCCGCGTTCGCGCGGCTTAACGTTTTCACCAGCAATCTAACATAGAACTACCGGAGAGAATTCCCATGGCAGTCAAAGTCGGCATCAATGGTTTCGGTCGCATCGGTCGCCTCGTGTTCCGCGCCCTCGTGGAGCAAGGTCTTTTAGGCAACACCCTCGACGTGGTCGCGGTCGGCGACATCGTCCCGGCTGACAACCTCGCTTATCTGCTCAAATACGATTCCACCCAGGGCCGTTTCAATGGCACGGTGACATCGAAGAAATCGACGCCCGACAAGCTCGAGGACGACGTGCTCGTGGTCAACGGACACGAGATCAAGGTGATCAGCGCCAAGGATCCCTCCGGCCTGCCTTGGGGCGCTCTCGGCGTCCAGGTTGTGATCGAATCCACCGGTCTCTTCACCGACGCGGAAAAAGCCCGCGGCCACATCACCGCCGGCGCCAAGAAAGTCATCATTTCCGCTCCGGGCAAAGGTGAGGACATCACCGTGGTGCTCGGCGTGAACGACCAAAAACTCGACCTCAGCAAGCATCACATCATCTCGAATGCGTCCTGCACGACCAACTGTCTTGCGCCGGTCGTCCATGTGTTGCTCAAGGAAGGTTTCGGCATCGAGGAAGGCCTGATGACGACCGTGCACTCTTACACCGCGACCCAGAAGACCGTCGACGGTCCGTCCAAGAAGGATTGGAAGGGCGGTCGTTCCGCCGGGATCAACATCATCCCGGCCACCACCGGCGCCGCGCGGGCGGTTGGTCTCGTGTGTCCGGAAGTGAAAGGGAAACTCACCGGCATGTCCTTCCGCGTTCCGACCCCGACGGTTTCAGCCGTCGACCTGACGATCCGGACCACGAAGGAAACGTCCTACAAGGAGATCTGCGAAGCGATGAAGCGCGCCAGCGAGACTTACCTCAAAGGCATTCTCGCCTACACCACGGACGACGTGGTCTCGAGCGACTTCATTCACAACAATCATTCGTCGATCTTCGATGCCGGCTCTGGCATCGAGCTCAACAGCCGCTTCTTCAAGCTCGTGTCGTGGTACGACAACGAGTGGGGCTACAGCAACCGTTGCGTCGACCTTCTCAAGAGAGTCGCGGCGGGGGTCTAACCCGTGTGATTTACGTGGCTGTCGCCCGTCGGAACAGCAGCCACTCTTGTTCGGACAAACCAGTTTGTTTGTCATTCTGAGCGTAGCGAAGAATCCTGTGGGATTCTGCTGGCCGGGTCCAAGTGGATTCTTCGCTACGCTCGGAATGACACCAGTATGCTCAAGCTTTCTCGCCATGCCTAAATTCAAAACCATCCGCGATCTCGAGCTTGCTGGAAAACGCGTGCTGACGCGGGTCGATTTCAATGTCCCGCAGGACAAGGCCACGGGGGCCATCACCAACAACCAGCGCATTGTCGCGGCCTTGCCGACGATCAAGTATGCCTTGGACAAAGGCGCGGCGGTTGTGCTGATGAGCCATCTTGGCCGGCCAAACGGCGAGCGCGTGGCGAAATATTCGCTCAAACCCGTGGCGGCGGAACTGGAAAAGGTTTTGGGGCGCCCGGTGAAATTTCTCGACGACTGTGTCGGCCCCGCGATCGAAGCCGCGTGTGCCAAACTCATCCCGGGCACGGTGGTGCTCCTCGAAAACCTGCGCTTCCACCTCGAAGAGGAAGGGAAGGTCAAGCAGGAGGACGGCACCTCGAAGAAAGCCGATGCGCAGGCAGTCTCGGCTTTTCGCGCCAGCCTGTCCAAACTGGGCGATGTCTATGTGAACGACGCCTTTGGCGCCGCGCACCGCGCGCATTCCTCGATTGTCGGGGTGAATTTGCCGCAGAAAGCCGCGGGTTTCCTCATGGAAGCGGAGCTGAAGGCGTTCACGACCGTGCTCGAGCATCTGCAGCGCCCGTTGCTGGCGATTCTTGGCGGGGCGAAGATTGCCGACAAGATTCCGCTTATCCGGAACCTGATCGAGAAAGCCGACGAGATCATCATTGGTGGAGGTATGGCCTTCACCTTCCGGAAGGTGTTGAACGGCATGCCCATTGGCTCCAGTCTGTTCGATCCGGAGGGCGCGAAGATCGTCCAGGAACTCGCCGACAAGGCGAAGGTGCGCGGAGTGAAACTAATTTTGCCGGTAGATTATCTCTGTGCCGACACGTTCGATGCGCAGGCCAACACCCGCGTGGCGACGGATGCGGCCGGGATTCCGGACGGCTGGATGGGACTCGATGCCGGCCCGCAGTCGATCGAGCTTTATCGCGCGGCGATTTTGCGCGCGAAGACGGTGATCTGGAACGGCCCTCCAGGCGTGTTTGAATTCGAGGCCTTTGCCCAGGCGACGAAAGCGATGGCGCAGGCGATCGCCGAGGCGACGGCCAAGGGCAGCACGACGGTGGTCGGTGGCGGTGACACGGCCACGGCGGCCAAAAAATTCAAAGTGGCGGACAAGGTCACACATTGTTCGACCGGCGGCGGAGCGAGCCTGGAGTTCCTCGAAGGCAAGGTGCTGCCGGGAGTGGCGTTTCTGGAAAGCTGAAGAGAAGGGCAATTCGGGTCCAAAATTCCGACTTCGTCCCTTTGTACCTTTGTGGTTCAACCGGATCGACCTCCGGATTTTTGAACCACAAAGGTACAAAGGGACGAAGGTCGATCCCTGACGGACCGGGTGGGGACCAGGCTGACGACGCTCCTGGGCGATTCTGTTACGGGGAGATTAATTTCCTGCCTGCGCATCATCTCCGGCACGATCCGGCTGGCGTTTCCTGGCTTCCTCGTTTCTGAATTCCCGCCCCATGATTTTGCGCAAAAAGCTGATGGCGGGTAATTGGAAGATGAACCGGACGAGCACCGACGCCGTCGCGCTCGCCCAGGAAATCGTCGTCGCGATTGGCAAGCAGGCGGAGGTCGATGTTGTGGTCTGCCCGCCGTTCACCGCCTTGGAAAGCGTCGGCAAGGCTCTCGATGGTTCCACGGTAAAACTCGGGGCGCAGAACATGCACAGCGAAGTCAGCGGCGCTTTCACCGGGGAAATTTCCGCGCCGATGTTGCGGGCGTTTTTTGCCACCCACGTCATTCTCGGCCACAGCGAGCGCCGGACGTACTTCGGGGAGAGTGACGAGTTTATCAACAAGAAGGTGATCGCCGCGTTGAAGCATCAGTTGCGTCCGATTTTCTGTGTTGGGGAAACCCTGGCGGAGCGGGAAGCAGGCGCGACGCTCAAGGTCGTGCAAACCCAGACCGAGCGCGGGCTCGAGGGCGTCAGCAAGGAACTCGCGACCAGCGTGGTGATCGCCTACGAACCGGTGTGGGCGATCGGCACGGGCATGGTGGCGACATCCGAGCAGGCGCAGGAAGTGCACGCCTTTATCCGCAGCCTGCTGACCAAGCTTTTTGGCGAACACGTGGCGCAGAAAGTCCGCATTCTGTACGGCGGCTCGATGAAATCGGCCAACGCGGCGGAATTGCTCGGGCAAAAAGATATCGATGGCGGCCTGATCGGCGGCGCGAGCCTCGAAGCGCGCAGCTTCGTGGAGTTGGTGAAAGCGGCGACGGTCGCGAAATAAGTAGGGCAGGTCTTTGACCTGCCCTTTGAGTTATCGGTTAAGGGTTATGCGTTATTGGGAATATTCCGCGCTGCGCGTCTGCAGCCCATTGGGTGGCGCAAAGCGCCGGACTTTCCCCAATAACCCTAATCCTTTAACCAATAACTTCTGCCCCAAGGCAGACTCACACTCCATGCGTCGTGCAGAGCGACTGGAGCTTCTTGCGGCCGAGGTCCAGGCGTTCGCCGCGTTCCCAATCGAAGGCGTCCATCGCGATTTCCGTCGTGATCGCCCCGGGTTTCGTTTGCAGCCGGCGCAACATGTCCTCGATGTCCTTCGGAAAGGGATGCACACCTTGCAAAAGCATTGCGCGGATCGGGTGTTCGTTGGAGGCGCTGGATGACATGGGGTGGCTGGAGTGGGCGGTAGGCCGGCTTTGGCTCCGATTTGATTCAGGGATTTCGACGAAACTGGCAAGTCAACAGCGCGTGCAGGATTACTTAGCCTTTATTTGGTCCGCGAGGCCATGGAGGCGATCAAGCCGGTAAGGAAGGACTTGTCGCCTGGAAGGCCCTGCAGGGCGGCCAAGGCAGCCGCAGTGTGCGCTTGCGCGAACTGCCGGGATTTTTCCAGCCCGTGCAATCCGACAAACGTGGCTTTGCCGGCGGTGAGGTCTTTGCCGGCGGTTTTGCCCAAGGTCGCCGTGTCGGCGGTGGCGTCGAGGATGTCGTCGATGATTTGAAAGGCGACGCCCAACTCTTCCCCCGCCAGGCCCAGCCGCACCAGTTCCTCGTCGCGGGCCCCGCCGATTCTTCCGCCCAGGGTGAGCGCGGTGCGAATCATGGCGGCGGTTTTGTTCGCGTGGATGAACTCCAGCTGTGCGTTCGTGGGCGCGGTTTTTTCCGCGAGCATGTCCTCCATCTGGCCGCCGATGAGCTGCTGGCTGCCGGCGGCCGCGGCGAGATCGCCAATCAACGCCAGGCCGAGGGCCGGGGGTTCCCGGTAATGCGTCGCGAGCAGGGCAAAGGCGTGGGTGAGGAGGGCGTCTCCCGCCAGGATGGCCGTCGCCTCGTCGAATTGTTTGTGCGCGGTGGGCCGGCCGCGCCGCAAATCGTCGTTATCCATGCCGGGCAGATCGTCGTGGATCAGCGAGTACGTGTGCAGGCACTCGATCGCGACGGCGGCGGGGAGGGCAGCGACGGCGGATCGGGAAGGTTTGGCTCCAGTGCCGGAAAAAAGATCGGCCGCCGCCAGCACCAGGACCGGGCGTAGCCGCTTGCCGCCTGCCTGCAGGGAATAACGCATGGCCGTGTGAATCCGGGCGGGGCCGCGCGGACCGGTGCTCACCGGCGCGGGCAGCAAGGATTCGATGCCCGTGTCCACGCGGGCAATGTAGGCGGATAATTGGGCTGGAAACTCCATGCTTCGGATCAGAATAAAGGTTGGTCGCGGTTGTCAGATCACCGCTATTTTTTGTCACGGTCGATTCACTGACAACGTCCGCCGCAATGCCCACCCCGGGACCCGTTTGCAAACGCCTTTTCTTCGGCCCCCCTGTGGAATCCTCCGGCGTCAGGCCGGTGCGTCGCTGCAGCTCGTGCCCCTCGCGTATTTTTTCACCATCGAAGAGTCTCGCAAAAGCGCCCTGTGGCATCCATAAACGCGCTGAATTTCCATGCCGACTTACGAGTACGTCTGTCAAAAATGCCATCACGCTTTTGAGATCTTTCAGTCGATGAAAGATGAGTCGCTGAAAAAGTGTCCCGAGTGCAAGAAGCTGGCGCTGAAACGTCTGGTGGGAGGAGGAGCCGGGTTGATTTTCAAAGGCACGGGTTTTTATATCACGGATTACAAGAAAACCGCCGCACCCGCGGCCGGCGCTTCCGGTGGCGGTGAAAAAGCGGGCGGCGCGGAAAGCGGCGCAAAATCTACCCCGAAAAGCGGCGAAACCAAATCCACCGCGGCGGCCACCAAATAACGGTTCATTTTATGAGCAAAAAAATCGATCGCGCACTCTATGGTCCGAGCTGGGTCGAAGTCATCCTGGGGGCGGTGTTGAGCCTCGTGCTCGGCGGCCTGCTCGCGACGGTTTACCTGGTCATCAAACTGGTCCAGACGGTGAAGGAAATGCCAAAGGAAAAGGACATCGTGCGCGGGGCGATTTATTACATCGAGGGTTCGAATGACGCGACCAAGGGCAAGCAGTGGACGCGCAAGCGGCAACAGCTCGCCGCCGGTGAATCGGTCGTCCTGACCGAAGAGGAGCTGAACGCGGTTTTTGCGCCTTCGTCCCAGCCGGGCAAACCGGGAACCGAAGCCGCCCCGGCGCCGGGTGGCGGCGTGCTCAACAAAGGCACGCCCAACTTCCGTCTGCGCGACGGGCGGATGCAAATCGGGGTTCCCTGCACCATCACGGTCTTGGGTTACAGCCAGCCGGTGACGGTCGTGGCGACCGGAACCTTTGTGAAGGATGGCGATACGTTCGTGTTCGATCCGGACCAATTTCACGTCGGGTCGCTCGCCGTGAACCGGCTGCCGATGGTCGAGGGTTTTGTGAAGCGGAAACTCGTGGCCTTGCAGGTCGTGCCGGAGGATCTGACCGCGGATTGGAAAAAGCTGGCGAACGTGTCGCTCGAGGGCAAATCGCTGCGGCTGACGATGCCGTGAGCAGGGCAGGTCTTTGACCTGCCTTTTCTACTTTCTGCTCAATCGAGCGCACATTTAGCGAGGGCGGGTCGGAGACCCGCCCTACTCAGATCCAGCACCGGTCTTCTTAAGGAAACGATCGATCGACCCGGCTTCAGCACGCGGACACCAGCTGCTTGAGGTCCACGTGTTCCGTGATCAGCCGTTTGATCACCGGGATTTTGTCGGTGTCCTGCGGCTGCGTCTTCACGGTCATGCCGTTGATTTTCGAGGTGATCGTGAAGCTTTCCCCCTTGGCCGCGATCACCGGGATGTTGGTCTGGGCGAGAAGCTCGAGCAGCTTTGCATGCGGGGCGATATCATTCGTCAGGATCAGGCCACCGATGGTCTTTTTCCCGGAAATCCGCGCGCTGGAGATCGCGGCCAGGATGATGTCTTCCCGATCGCCGGGGGTGATGATGAGCACGCCCGGCAGGAGATAATCGACGATGCCTTTCGCGGTCATGGCGCCGACGATGACGCGCTGCACTCGCTCCTGCATGCCGACCTTGCGGGCATTGAGCCAGCGGCCGGAAATTTCCTCGGCGATCTGCGAAAGATTCGGGGCGGAGAGCATCGACTGCACCGGCAGCACGCCGAGCAAGGGCACGCCCAGGCGCTTTAGGCCGATGCCGGCATATTCGGTGATCTGGGGGATTTTCGCGGCATCGACCTTGTTCAGGATTGCCCCGATGACCTCCACGCCAGCCTGGTCGAAGAGCGCCTTGTTGAGCGCGATCTCGTCGATCGGCCGGCCGATGCCTCCGGGGGTGACGAGAATGACCTTGGCACCGAGCAGCTTGGCGACGCGGGCGTTGGAGAGATCGAAGACGGACCCGACCCCGGCGTGGCCGGTGCCCTCGATCAGGGTGAAATCCTTTTCCCAGGAGACGCGGTCAAAGGCGCGGCAGATTTTGTCCTCCAGCGTGGCGAGCATCGGGCCGGGGTTTTTCAGGAAACGCCGGGTGAAGGTCGCATCGACGGCCACGGGACTCATGCTTTCCAAGGGCACGTGGACATTGTAGATCGTGTCGAGGAGAACAGAATCCTCGTCGATCTGCTGGCCCTGCACCTCGACGAAACGCTGGCCGATGGGCTTGATGAAGCCGACGCGAGGATAGAGCGATTGCAGCGCGGCGAAGAGCCCGAGACAGGTCGTGGTTTTGCCGTCGTTCATCCGGGTTGCAGCCACGAACACGCGCTTGGTGATGACGTTCGTTGGAGCGCGGAGCAAAGGCAGCGCCGGCTGGCTGAAAGGATTGGCGATGGACATGCTTGAAACGGGAGGAGTGACCGAGACGCGCGGGGGAGCGGCTTTTTAAACCCAGCCCTTACCGTGGCGCGCCATAGAGCAACCGCTGATCGATGGCCTGGCAGCCGACGACGGCGGCCGCCCCGAACACGTCGTGGGCGCTGGCGCCGCGGCTGATTTCCGCGGCGGGTTTGCTCAGGCCGGTGATGATCTGGCCGAACGCATTCGCGCCGGCGAGGATCTGCACAAGCTTGAAGCCGATATTGCCGCTGTTGAGATCCGGAAAAACGAGGACGTTGGCGCGCCCGGCGACCCCGCCGCCGACTTTTTTCGCCGCGGCGACCGCCATGTCGAGGGCGGTATCGACCTGCATTTCGCCGTCGATCTCCATCGGCAGGTTGGCCGCCTGCGCTTTCGCCCGGGCCAGCGCCGCGGCGGTGCGGACTTTGACGAGGAGCGGCTGGGTGGATTCGCTTTTGGACGCGTAGCTGAGCATCGCCACCCGCGGCACTTCGTTGGTGAGATGGCGCGCGATCATCGCGGTGGAGAGCGCGATATCGCACAGCTGTTCGGCGGTGGGCTCGGGAATGACGCCGCAGTCGGCTAGGAAGAGGGAGCCGTCGCTGCCGACTTTTTTCTCGTCCCAATCGAGGATCATCAACGACGAGGCGTGCTGCACGTGTTCCAGCCGCGGAATGATCTGGAAGAGGGGATGCAGGGCGCTGGAAGCCACGACGGTTGCTCCGCTCACGAGCGCGTCGACCTGGCCGGCGTACAGCATCATCGTGGCGAAATAGTTGGGATCCCCCAGGGCGGTGCGGGCTTCGGCGGGCTTGAGCCCCTTGGCGCTGCGGATCTGTTCGAGCTGGCCGACAAAGGCCTCGAAATCCTCGCTCCGCGCGGGGTCGATCACGCGAATGCCGGTGAGGTCGAGCGAAAGGCGGGCGGCGGCGTCCTTGATCACCTTGCGATCGCCGAGGAGAATGGGCGCCCCCATGCGCCGGGTTACCCACTGACGCGCGGCCTGCAGGATGCGCGGATCGGAGCCCTCCGGAAACACCACGCGCTTCGGGTGGCGCTGGAGTTTTTCGACGAGTTTGGGCACGAGCGGCATCACGTGCAGGGTGTGAATGAGGTAGGCATCGTCAATGCCACACGCCACGAGATACCGATTTGTCACCTGCGGTGAAGAGACTCTTCCTTCGTTTCATTGCGCCTTTGTGGTTCAAAATCCGAATTTCGTGCCCGGGCTCATTCCTGTTAAGGACTTGCTAACTGCGGCGCCCGTCCGGTGAGATTGGCGGGTGTCAAAAAGCCTCAAGAACATCAGCGTCGTCGCCTCGGCTACGATGGTGTCGCGGGTATTGGGACTGGGGCGCGACATGCTGGTCACCGCGGTGTTTGGCGCCTCGGCCCTGGCCTCGGCTTTCTACACGGCGTTCACCCTCCCGAATTTGTTTCGCCGGTTGCTTGGCGAAGGCGCGCTGACGGCGGCGCTGGTGCCAACCCTGCATGAAGAGCTCAAGGCCCGGGAACGGGCGGGTGCCTTCAAACTTGTGAATCAAGTGGCGAGCTGGCTGTTCGTCGTCACAGGGGCGCTGGTCGCCGTCATGATGGTCGCGCTGAGCCAGGTGTCGGGATTGCTCGCGCTGGGACGGCACTGGGGGATGGAGGCGGACACCGCCCGTCGGTTTTTGGAAGCGGCGGACCTCGCGATCCTGTTGTTTCCCTATCTGGTTTTCGTGTGCATGGCGGCGGCGTTCAGCGCGGCCTTGCAAACCCTCCAGCGATTTCTGGAGCCGGCACTTTCGCCGATCTGGGGCAATCTCTCGATCATCGCCTTCCTCGGCGGCGCGGTTTATGGCGGATGGGCGGCCACGCCGGAAGGACGCATGCTCTGGCTTTGCGCCGGGACGCTGGTGGGCGGATTTCTGCAAATGGCCGTGCCGGCCGGCGCCCTGATGCGCGAAGGCTGGCGGCCCCGGTTCGATCTTTCCTCGGGCGAGGCGGTGCGGCAGATCGTACGATTGATGGGACCGATGGTGTTCAGCTCGGCGGTGTACCTGATCAACATGGCGGTGTCCCGGCTCATCGGACTCTCGCTCAATGACTCCGCGGTCACGGTGCTCAATCTCACGACACGCCTGATGGAGCTGCCGATCGGGGTGTTTGCAATTGCGGTCTCGACGGTGATTTTCCCGCTGATCGCCAAGGCCGCTGCGGCGGGCGACTGGACGAATCTGGGCAACTATTACCGCAAGGGCATGCGCTTGATCCTGGTGATCAACGTGCCCGCTGCCATCGGGCTGGCGGCGCTGGCCACACCGATCATCCGGCTGCTTTTCCAACGCGGAGAATTTGGCGCCGGTGACACGGCGCTCATGCAGCCGGTGCTTGCCGTCTGCGCCGTCGGGCTGCCGTTCCTGTCGTTCGTGAATCTCGCGCTTCGGGCGTTCTACGCGCAGAAAGACACGGCCACGCCGGTCCGCGCCGCCGTCCTCAGCTTTATCGTGAATCTCGGCTTAAGCGTGGTGCTGATGGGACCGCTCGGCACGGTGGGCCTGGCGCTGGCGAGCAATCTCGCGGTCGTGGTGCAGGCGGCCTATTTGCAATGGCATCTCGTGCGCAAGCACGCCGGCCTCGGCTTCAGTCATCTGGTGCGCGATCTCGCCAAAGTGCTCGGCGCGGGGCTGGTGATGGGCGGGGTGGTCGTGGCCGGCTGGCGACTTTGGTCGCATGCAATGCCGGTCACCCGCTTGACCGAAATACTGGGTCTGGCGCTGGTTATCAGCGGAGGCGCCGCGGTGTATGGCGCGCTGCTCTGGATGCTGAAAATCGAAGGCCGCGCAGACCTGGTTGCGGTTGCAACGAAACTGCGCGCCAAATTCAGCTGAACTTTCCTTA
>CAMAPG010000017.1 GCA_945859965.1 Opitutus sp. GAS368
TACTCGCTACTCACTACCCGCTACTTTTCCCGCCCCATGGCCTGGTCCCGCTTCAAAAAATACTTCTATCACAGCCCCGAGCTCGGGCTTGGGCTTGATATCAGCCGGCTGCCATTTCCCGACGACTTCTTCACCAGGATGGAGCCCGCCATGCAGCAGGCGTTCGCCGACATGGCCGCGTTGGAGAAGGGCGCCATCGCCAATCCAGACGAGAACCGGATGGTCGGCCATTATTGGCTGCGGGCCCCCCAACTCGCCCCCACGCCGGAGATCACCCGTGAAATCACGTCGACCGTGTCCGCGATCACGGAATTCGCCGCCGCCGTCCATCGCGGCTCCATCGCCGGTCCCCAGGGCAAATTCACGCAATTGCTCGTCATCGGCATCGGCGGTTCGGCCCTCGGTCCACAACTGGCCGCCCACGCGCTGGGCGACCCTGCGTCCGACAAGATGGCCGTCGCTTTCTTCGACAACACCGATCCCGACGGCTTCGATTACGTGCTCAAATCGCTGGCCGGCAAACTCGCCAGCACGCTCGTCGTCGTCATCTCCAAATCGGGAGGCACCGCCGAAACGCGCAACGGCATGCTCGAGGCCGCCGCGGTCTTCAAGGCCGCCGGCTTAAATTATCCGAAGCACTTTGTCGCAATCACCGGTGCGGGTTCGAAACTGGAACAGACCGCGATGAGCGAGGGCTGGCTCGCCCGTTTTCCCATGTGGGACTGGGTCGGCGGCCGCACGTCCGAACTCAGCGCGGTCGGCCTCCTGCCCGCCGCCTTGCAGGGGCTCGATATTCAGGCGCTGCTCGACGGCGCCGCCGCGATGGACGTGGTCACACGCGGGACCGTCACGGCGCAAAATCCCGCTGCGTTGCTCGCGTTGATGTGGCATTTCGCGACCAATGGCCGCGGGGAGAAGGACATGGTCGTACTGCCTTACAAAGACCGCCTGCTCCTTTTTTCCCGCTACCTACAACAGCTCGTGATGGAATCGCTCGGCAAGGAAAAGGATCTCAAGGGCCGCGTCGTCAACCAGGGCATCGCCGTCTATGGCAACAAGGGCTCGACCGACCAGCACGCCTACATGCAGCAGCTCCGCGAAGGCGTGAATAATTTCTTCGTCACGTTCATCGAGGTTTTGAAGGACCGCGACACCGCCTCCATGGAAGTCGAACCCGGCACCACCGCCGGCGATTATCTCCAGGGCTTTTATCTCGGGACGCGCGACGCCCTGACCGAAAAGGACCGCGGCTCCCTCACCATCACGCTCTCTGACGTCTCGCCGCTCAGCCTCGGCCTGCTGATCGCGCTCTATGAGCGGGTCGTCGGCTATTACGCCTCGCTCATCGGGATCAATGCCTACCATCAGCCCGGCGTGGAAGCTGGCAAAAAGGCCGCCACCGCCGTCATCGCGCTGAAGCTGAAACTCTCCGCCGCTTTCCAAGCCGCTCCGGGCCAAAGCTTCACGATTGATGTACTCGCCCAGAAAACCGGCGGCGATCCCGAGCTGGTGTTCAAAATTATCGAACATTTGGCCGCCAACGGTGTAGTAAAGAAAACGGCGAAAACGCCCTGGTTCGAGTCGACCTACGGGTCTTCTTAAAGGTTATTAGTTAAACGTTGTAAGTTAATGGGAAGGATCCGCATTTCGCGCCCTCCTGGAATGTCACAGTGCCAGACTCTTCCCATTAACCCATAACCCTTCACCAATAACCGTAGGGCGCTCCTTGAGCACCCTACCCCATCAGTCTTGCGCAACCTCGATTCTCTTCACTTACTTCCCTGAAATGAACCTGCACAAAAAGTCCTTGGTCTGGATTCTCCTGGCGGCAATGGGCGCGATTTTAAGCGGTTGCTCCTCCCATACCTCCAAAGACAGCTCCATCCCGTGGAGCCGTCCGGCGAACTGGGAAGGCCAGATGCCCGGCATGCCCGGTGGCCAGGGTCAGGGGCGCTAAGCTCGTCCTATTCCCGTGTGGGAGCGGCTTTATGCCGCGACTCTTCCCTTCTCAATCTGGCCCGCAGGCCGGATTTTTTTGTAGCTGCCAGCGTTCGCTCCTGCCTGATTCCAGCGATGGACAATGCCTCGCTCACGCCGCAACCCGGGCATCTTTACGTCGTGGCGACGCCGATCGGCAATCTCGCCGATATCACCGAACGCGCCCGCGCCATTCTCGGGGCCGTGGACTTGATCGCTTCCGAAGACACCCGCACCACCGGCGCGATGCTGAACCGGTTTGGCCTGCACAAGGAACTGGTCGCCTATCACGAGCACAACGAGATCGAAACCGCGGAACGGCTCGCCGAATTGCTCGCCGCCGGAAAATCCATCGCCGTGGTGAGCGACGCCGGCACTCCCGGCATCAGCGACCCCGGCTTTCGCCTCGTCCGCGCCTGCCGGCGCCGCGGGCTGCCAGTCGTGCCCGTTCCCGGAGCGAGCGCTCTGATGGCTGTGCTCAGCGCCAGCGGGCTGCCCACCAACGGTTTTCTTTTCGTGGGGTTCCTCCCCCCGAAATCAGCCGCCCGCATCGCGTTCTTCGAAAAGTACCGCGCCTTCGATTACACCCTCGCCCTCTACGAAAGCTGCCACCGAATCGACAAGGCCGTGGCCGAACTCGTGACGACCTTGGGGCCGTCCCGGATTATTTGCGTCGCGAAGGAAGTCACCAAGCTCCATGAAGCGTTTCTCACCGGTCCCGCAGCGGATGTGCAGGCCCGTCTCGCCAAAACGAGTTTGAAGGGCGAATTCGTCCTGTTGATCGCGCCGGCGGATTTCGAACTTTAGGTCAGAAGAACTTAACCACGAAACACCCAAACACACGAAAGGGGAATCCATTTCCGAAAGTGGGTTAGCTTACTGTAGCGGCGCTCTGAGCGCCGATTTTCCGAGCCGGCGGTCTTCCTCCTTCGCCAAGCCTATGGAGGACAAGTAGACCGCCGCACCAGTTTTAAAACTGACCCGCGACCCCATTTCCGAGGTATTCTTTTCGTGTCTTTGGTGTGTTTCGTGGTCCACTCCGCTGGGATGATCCCAGTGCGTTGAAATGTAACGTCGCGAAGGTAAAAACTGATTTCCCTTTCGAGTCGTTACGGTGTTTAATGAGCCAAGCAATGTCTTCCGTCGCCGTCATCGATCTCGGCAGCAATTCCATGAAGGTGCTCGTGGCCGAGCGCTCCGTCGATGGACAGCTGACCGCGCGAAAGACCCGGACCATCGACGCCCGCATCAGCGCCGGCATCAGCCAGGCCCGGCCGCACTTGAGCGAGGAAGGCATGGCTCGCGGGATCGACGCGGTGAAAGCACTGCTCAACGACGCGGCGGTTTTTGCCCCGCAAAGCATCGCCATGGTCGCCACCAGCGCCGTGCGCGACGCAGTGAATGGCCCGGACTTCCAGCAACGGGTGGCCGCGGCAACCGGCCACTCCATTCGGATTCTCTCCGGCGAGGAGGAGGCCAATCTGGTCGGACGCGGCCTGACCTGCGATCCGGCCCTGAGCGGACTCCGTGATTTCTACGTTTTCGACCTGGGCGGCGGCAGCCTGGAATGCCTGACCTTCCACAATCGCCGCATCCAGCAGGCCGTGAGCCTGCCGCTGGGATGCGTGCGGCTCACCGAGAAATTCGTCCCCAATCCCAGCCAGCCTTTCACTGAAGAGAGCCGAGCAGCCATTACCGCGCATATTCGGGCAGCTCTGCCGGCGGGTGATTTTAAGTTTTCGCTCCCGAAGAACTCCATTGCGGTCGGCACCGGCGGCACGCTGACCACGGCACGTGCCATCCTCGGCGCGCAAAAAGGCCTGAACCTCGAGAAAACCGACGCGCTCATCACCCTTGACCAACTCCGTCAATTGCTCGGCTGGATCGGTGCCCTGCCCCTCTCCGGCCGCCAACCGATCGCCGGACTTCCCGCTCCACGGGCCGACATTTTCCCCGCGGCACTCGCCACGTTCATCGCCGTGGCGGAAAGCGGCGGATTCGAGGCTTACCGCAATTCCTTCTACAACCTGCGCTGGGGCTTGGCCGCGGAACTTCTGGATGCCAACCACTAGGAGCTGTTTGGGAATTCGCCTCTCCGAGTAGCGAAAGCCGTGAGGCTTTCGTCCGAACCCGAAACGCTCACGCGTTTCGCTCCGAGAATCCAAGGCAGGCGGCATTTCCCAAACAGCTCCTAGGCCCTAGATTTTTAACCACAAAGGGACAAAGGCACGAAGATCGAGCTTTTGATGGGTTGGGAATCACTCCCTCCCTTGCCGTGGTTTTCTTTGTGTCTTTGTCCCTTTGTGGTTAAAAAATCACTTCCGCGATTCGTGCACGTGGTACGAAGCGAGCACCGGCTTGCTCCGTTTTTTTGACGGAGTGGCTTTGAGCCGTTTCTTTTTGGCCGAGGCTTTGGCCGCTTTGCGCAAGACCGTCATCATCGCCGTGAAATCCGCCGGCAGCGGCGCGCGCAGGTCGAGGGTTTTGCCGGAAATCGGATGCGTGAAAATCAGGTGCTCCGCGTGCAGCATCACCCGTGCAGGCTGGGCGCTGAGCCTTGGATCGGGTTTCCAACCATAGATCGCGTCCCCGAGCAGGATATGTCCCAGCGCCTTCATGTGCACGCGGATCTGGTGCGTCCGGCCCGTGTGAATCGCGCAGCGCACGAGCGTCGCGACGTCGCCAAATCTTTCCACCACTTCCCAATCGGTGTGCGCATCGCGGCCACCCTGCTCTTCCTCCACGACGGCCATCTTGTGCCGCTGTTGCTTGTTGCGGCCGATGGATTTCTTGACCGCTCCACTGAGGAGCTGCGGTGTGCCCGCCACCAGGGCCAGATATTCCTTTTGCAGCGAACGCTCGGAAAACTGTTCGGAGAGCCCGCGGTGGGCGGCATCGTTCTTGGCCACTAAAATGATGCCCGAGGTCTCGCGATCGAGCCGGTGCACAATTCCCGGCCGCTCCACCCCACCGATGCCACTGAGGCCGCCTTTGCAATGGGCCAGCAGCGCGTGCACGAGGGTGTCGCCGCCAGTCGCCGCCCCGGGATGCACCACCATGCCGCTCGACTTGTTGAGCGCCAGCAGGTGCTTGTCCTCAAAAATGACCTCGAGCGGGATTTCCGCCGGCGTCATGTCCGTCGGCCGGACATCAGGAAACGAGAATTCCACCACATCGCCGTCCGAGACCGAATGATCCTGGGTGATCGGTTTGCCGTTGATCCGCACCTGCCCCGCTTCGAACGCCCGCTGGAATGCCGCCCGGCTGTGCTCCCGAAAGGCGATCGCAAGAATTTTGTCCGCGCGCGCGCGGCGGACTCCGGGAAGGACAGTGTAAGTCGTGGTCATGGGAAGCGCGCCGGCGGAGACGCGCGGTTATTGGTTAAACGTTGTCGGGTATTGGGGCGAGTCCGCACTTCAGGCCACCTCGGAGGTGGCCTGCCCTCCATAGCCCGGCGAAGGAGGGCGCCAGGTCAACGACCTGGCCTACAGTACACTACTCCGCCAGGAGGAGTCCAATCTCCGCCAGCGCCTTCTGTTTCACCGCCGCCGGCACTTCCGCGACTTCCCAGCCGTTCCGGGCGACTTGGGCGAGCTCGGCCCGGGTAAAATCAAGTTCGTTCGCCAGGGTCAGATATTCCTCATTGACCGTATTCGCGAAGCACAAGGGATCGTCCGTGCTGACCGTACAGCGCACCCCCGCCTGCAGCAGGCGCCGGATCGGGTGCTCCTTCATCGATGGCACGACGCGCAGCCCGACATTGCTGATCGGGCACATATCGAAGGTGACGCCCCGGTCCCGCGCCAGTGCCACCACCGCCGGATCCTCAATCGCGTGCACTCCATGCTGGATCCGGGTCACTCCCAGCTGCTCAATCGCTTCCCGCACGCGGTGCGCGCCGTCAAATTCGCCGGCATGGCACTTGGTCACCTTGCCCGCGACCCTCAGTCGTGCCCACAGAGGTGCCGTCCACGCCTCGGTCGGCATGATCTCGAAACCGTGCAGGTCGACCCCGGCAAGCGCCTCCCAATTGTGCAGGTCGTCAATCGTTGCCTGCAAGGGCCCAGCATAGTCCGAACGCAGCATCCCGGCAAAGACCCGGACTTCCAGGTCGGCCGGCGCAGCGGCGCGAATGGCCGCAACGATCTCGGGGCCGGGTGTTTTGATGAATCCGCTCACCGGCAGGTGAAAGCTGGTTTCGACATAGCGGACGTTTTGCGCGACGTGTTTCGCGAAGATCGCCTTCGCCGCCTCGTAGTAACGCTCGGCCGAGGTGAACCATGGCAACGCATGCTCCAGCAGGATCCGCTCGAAGTCCGGAAATGAGGCATAGCGATAGTCCCGCCGCCGGAAGAAGGGATGCAGCGGATAAACGTCCGGCCGCCACGCCGTCAGGAGTTCGTACGGCAGCGCGCCTTCGATATGAAGATGCGTCTCTGTCTTCGGGAGGGCCTGAACAAATCCGGACAGCGAGGAATGCGGGCTCATCGATGAATGTGAATGTGGAACTCAGGAACTCATGAACGAAAAAGTTTCATCATCTCCGTTCCTGATTTCCTGAGTTCCACATTCAAAAAATTCGGAAACCCCTATTTTCCCAGCAAATATTCCCGGTTCAACTTGTGCAGCGTTTTGGGAACGAAGACCCCATTTTTGCGGATGAGCTCACCGTCGAACCAGATTTCGCCGCCGCCATGTTCCGGTCGCTGGATGCACACCATGTCCCAGTGCACCTGCGATTTGTTGCCGTTGCCCACGCCGTCGTAGGCCTGCCCGGGGGTGAAGTGAAACGAGCCCGCGATCTTCTCGTCGAACAGGATGTCGCGCATCGGCTCGAGGATGTGCGGATTGAACCCGAGGGCGAACTCGCCGATGTAGCGGGCGCCCGGATCGCTATCGAGGATTTCGTTGAGGCGTTTGGTATTGTTCGCCGTCGCCTCGACAATTTTGCCGCGTTTGAAAACGAGCCGGATCTGGTCGAAGGAGGTTCCGAGATAAACCGTGGGCGCGTTGTATTGGATGACCCCTTCCACCGAATCCTTGACCGGACAGGAAAACACCTCGCCGTCCGGAATATTGCGCAGGCCGCCGCAGGGTTGCGCGCCGATCCCCTTGATCGAGAACTTCAGGCTGGTGCCCGGGCCCTTGATCTCCACGCGGTCGGTTTTCTCCATCAGCTCCGCGAGCGCCTTCATCCCGGGCTGCATGCGCGCGTAATCGAGGGTGCAGACCTTGAAATAAAAATCCTCGAACGCCTCGGTGCTCATCCCCGCCTGCTGGGCCATGGAGGAGGTCGGCCAGCGCAATACCACCCACTTGGTCTTGCTGATGCGGTGATCGAGCACTGGCTTCATCAGCCGCGAGACCAGCTGCACTTTCGAGGAGGGAACGTCCGACGACTCGAAGATATTATCGGAGCCGCGCAACGCGATGTAGGCATCCACCTTCTGCATGCGGGCGAGTTCGATTTCCGCATAGGGGGCGAATTGGTCCTCCTCGGCGCCCAGCATCATCTCGCGCGTCACCCGCGCCCGGAGCACCTGCACATACGGGTGCGCCCCCCGGGCCCGCGTCGCGCGGATCAGCGCGATCAGCATCGCGTCGGGAATGTCAAAGGCGTCGATCAGCACGCGCTCGCCCTTTTTCAATCCGGTCGAGAAACGCGTCAGACCCTCGGCCAGCTGGGTGAAACGGGGATCAATGATCATGGTCCGCCCACTAACGCCGCGCCCGCAGGTCGCCGCAAGGGGAAATGCAGACGGATGGAATGTGGAACTCAGGAAATCAGGAACGGTTTTCCGGTGCCGTCCGGTGATCGTTCCTGATTTTCCAGCATTCCACATTCCCAACCTGCCGGATGCTAAACTCGTGACCCATTATTCTGCGGGAAGCACAGCCGCGCCACGGCTTCGTCGAAGTTCGCCGCGCCGCGGATGATGTCGATCTCCAGCCGCAGATAATAGATCGGCAGCGGCAAGGAGCGGTTTTCCGCCAGCCGCACCGCGTCCTTTTCCGTCGTGACGAGGCATTCCGCCCCTTCGCGGCGCGCGAGCTCGAACAGCGCCGCCATATCGTCCTCTCCGTAACGGTAATGATCGAGGAAGCGTTCGCGGGCCATGAGCTTGGCCCCGAGGTCGCGCAGGAATTTCTCGAAACTTTCCGGCGTCGCGATGCCGCTGAACGCCACCACCCGGCGGCCCTTCAGCCAGGTCAGCGGCTCGCGCGCGCCGGGCGCATCCGCCGCCACTCCGAACCGCTGCAAATACTGCGGCCGGTGCGCGCATTCGATGATATCGACGCCCGGGTTGTGTTGCTCGATGAGCGCCTCCAGCTCCAGGTCCCGCTGGCCGTTGGACTTGGTCAGGAAGACATAACTCGCGCGCTTCAGGTGCTTGATCGGCTCGCGGAGCACGCCGCGGGGCAACAGGTGGCCGTTGCCGAAGGGATTGGTCTTGTCGACGAGCAGCAGGTTGAGCCGGCCTTTGAGCGGCAGGTATTGGAAGCCGTCGTCGAGGATGAGCGTGTCGCAGCCGAATCGCTTGATCGCGTACGCCCCAGCTTTCACCCGGTTCTTGTCCACCAGCACGATCACGCCCGGCAGGTTGCGGGCAAGCATGTAGGGCTCGTCGCCGGCCTGCTCGCTGTCGAGCAGCACCTTCTCGCCGTCGCTCACGATCCGCGGCGGCGGTTCCTGGGTGTGCGTGAGCGCATACCACCATTTCCTCCAGAACGGCGGCGCCTTGCTTTTATAACCCCGGCTGAGAATGGCGACCTTGCGGCCCCGATCGTGGAGCGCGCGGGCGAATTTCTCCACCACCGGGGTCTTGCCGGTGCCGCCGACAGTGAGATTGCCGACCACCACCACCAGGCAGCCGAGGTGCTGGTCATGCAGGATCCGGTGGCGGTAAAGCCAGAGCCGGGCCTGGGATAAGGCGCTGAACAGATAGGACAGCACCTGTAATAATGCCCCATAGACCGTGGCGCCCGCGTCCTCCCGCCGCCCCAGGATCACGTCGATCGTGTAAAGCTCGAGTGAGTTGATTTTCTTCTGGAACCAGGACGACATGAATGGACTCTATGAATGAAGGTTGACGCTTTGCATGGCGTAAACTGTTTTCCGTCACAGCTACGTCTTCAACATTATGAGCTACAAACTCTTCATTCCCGGTCCGATCGCCGTTTCGGAAAAGACCCTGCGTGCCATGGCCCAACCCATGATTGGCCACCGCAGCACCGATTTCGTCGCCCTTTACCAGTCCGTGCAGCCCGATCTGCAGGCTCTTTGTTACACGAAGGATCCCGTGTACCTCTCGACCAGCAGCGCGTGGGGCGTGATGGAGGGTTCCATCCGCAACACCGTCAAAAAGAAGGTGCTGAACTGCATGAACGGCGCGTTTTCCGACAAATGGAACGACGTCGCCCTCCGCTGCGGCAAGGCCGCGGGCGCGCTCAAGTTCGAATGGGGCCAGCCCGTCGATCCCGAGGCCGTCCGCCGCGAGCTCGCCACCGGCGCCTACGATGCGATCACGCTGATCCACAACGAAACGTCGTGCGGCTGCATGAGCGATCTCCCGGCCATCATGGCCGTCGTGCGCCAGTTCCCGGACGTGATCTCGATCGTCGACACCGTCAGCTCGTTCAGCGCCATGCCGATCAAGAAGGACGAACTCGGCATCGACGTCCTTATCACCGGCTCGCAGAAAGCGCTCGCGATGCCCCCGGGGCTCTCGCTCCTCTCCGTCTCGAAGCGCGCGCTCGACCGCGCCGCGCAGATCGAGGGCCGCGGCTATTATTTCGATTTCGTGGAATTCCAGAAGAACCACGAAAACGGCATGACGCCCAGCACGCCCGTGATCCCCCTGATCTACGCATTGAAGTCGAAGCTCGAGGACATCAAGGCCGAGGGCTTCGAAGCCCGCTACGCCCGCCATGCCCGCCTGAACCAGACCGTGCGCGATTTCATCTTCTCGAAAGGCTTCAAGCTGTTCCCGAAGGAAGGTTACGGCTCGGTGACGCTGAACTGTTTTGCCAACACGCAGAACATCGACCTCGCCGCGCTGAACAAGACCCTGAAGTCAAAGCACAAGCTCGTGATCGACGGCGGCTACGGCAAGCTGAAGGGCAAGACCTTCCGCATCTCGAACATGGGCGACGAAACCGACGAAACCATCGCCGCGCTCATCAAGTCCCTCGACGCCGCGCTCGCCGAAACGCCGAAACTCGCCAGCTAAGGCTTCGTTTCACTCCCACTCATCAACGCGAGCCTTCACCGGCTCGCGTTTTTTGCGTGTTCGTAACGAAGAACCCAAAGATCGGACTTCGTGTTCTCAGTGTCTTCGTGGTTAAACTTGGATCGGACTGCTTGAACACGGAGGCCACAGAGATCACGGAGCTCGGAATTTTTTGGTCACCAACGAACACAAGGAAACGATCCCGGAGGAGGCCTGCTTCATTCCGCGGCCTCCCTTCTCCTCCGCGGCCTCTGCGTTCCACCTTTCTTCCCCGCATTTTGGACGAAACGCCCCCGCCCGCCAAAAACTATTTCTTGCACTTCGCCGCGACGGGACTTAACCGCTCGCGTATACATGAAGTCTCTCATCATTGCCGAGAAGCCGTCTGTGGCGGCTGATCTGGCGAAAGCGCTCGGCAAAGTTCCCAAGAAGGGCGAACACTACGAGAACGACGAATACGTCATCTCGTTCGCCCTCGGTCACGTCGTGGAACTCGAGATGCCAGAGGACATCGACAAGAAGAAATACGGTTTCTGGCGGCTCGAAATGCTGCCGATCATCCCCGAGAAATTCGGCCTCAAGCCCGTCCCCGAGTCCAAGGAGCGCTTCAACGCGCTGAAAAAACTGCTCGGCCGCAAGGATATCGACCAGGTCATCAACGCCTGTGACGCCGGGCGCGAGGGCGAACTCATCTTCGCTTATCTCTACCAGCTGACGAAATCCAAGCTACCCGTGAAGCGGGCCTGGATGCAGACCATGACCACCGGCGGCATCCAGGATGCCTTCAAGAATCTCCGCGATGGCGCCCAGATGGCCGGCCTGGCCGACGCCGCCCGCTGCCGCAGCGAGAGCGACTGGCTCATCGGCATCAATGGCACCCGCGCGTTGACCAAGCGCATGTTCGGGTCCCGCGCCGGCAATGTCGCCTCCGTCGGACGCGTGCAGACCCCCACCCTCGCGATCGTCTACGCCCGGGAACTCGAGATCCGCAATTTTAAGCCGCGTCCTTACTGGCGCGTAACCGCCACGTTCGAGGTCGCGAAAGGCCGCTACGAGGGCGTCTACCAACGCCCGAAATTCAAGAAGGCCGAGAACGACGAGCACGACCGTATCGACCGCATCTGGGAGCAGGCCATGGCGGAAGCCGTGGTCGCCGCCTGCGCGGGCCAGCCGTTGGCCGCCGTCACCGAGGAAAAGAAGGCCAGCACCCAGGCCGCCCCGCGGCTCTATGATCTGACCACGCTGCAGCGCGAAGCGAATAACCGTTTCGGCCTGCCCGCGCGCCGCACGCTCCAGATCGCCCAGGCGCTCTACGAGCGGCATAAGATGATCACTTATCCCCGTACCGACTCCCGGGCGCTGCCGGAGGACTATATACCCACCGTCCGCGAGACGATGAACAACCTGGCGGGCGATCTCGGCCAGCATGCAAAGAAGGTCCTGGATGAAGGCTGGCTGCGCCCCAACAAGCGCATCTTCAACAACGCCCAGATTTCGGATCACTTCGCCATTATTCCTACTGCCCACGAGGCCAAGAACCTCGACGAGATGGAGGCCAAGGTGTTCGACATGATCGCGCGCCGTTTCATCGCCGCGTTCTATCCGGCGGCGGAATTCGACATCACCACGCGCATCAGCACCGTCGCGCCCGGCCACGATTTCAAGACCGAGGGCAAGGTGCTCACCGCCCCCGGCTGGCTCGCCGTTTACGGCAAAGCCACGGTCGATGACGATGACGCCAATTCCAAGGCGCTGCCTCCCCTCACCACCGAAGACGGCAAACCCGCGAAGGCGAAAACGCTCGATCCCGTCCTCCACACCGAGACCACCAAGCCACCTCCACGCTACACGGAAGCCACGCTGCTCTCCGCCATGGAAGGTGCCGGCAAGCTCATCAACGACGAGGAGCTCGCCGAGGCGATGAAGGAACGCGGTCTCGGCACTCCCGCGACCCGCGCCGACACGATCGACGGCCTGATCAACCAGAAGTACATGGAGCGCGGCCAGCGCGAGCTGATCCCCACCGCCAAGGCCGAGCAGCTGATCCAGTTCCTCGCCGCCGTGAAGGCCGAGGCGCTCACCCAGCCGACCATGACTGGTGAATGGGAATTCAAGCTCCGCCAGATGGAACAGGGCAAATTTCCGCGTCCGAAGTTCATGGACGAGGTCATCGAGCAGACCAAGGGCATCGTCGAACGCGTCAAAGGCTTCGAGGAAGACGATTCCGTCGCCCGCGTGACCGACATCCCTTCGCCCACCGACGGCAAGCCGTTGCGCGAAACCCTCCGCGGCTACAAGTCGCAGGACGGCGAGTTCATGGTCTACAAAGTCATCGGCGGCCGAAAAATGGAGGAGTCCGAAGTCCGCCAGCTCGTGGAAACCCGCTCCGTCGGTCCGCTCGACGGCTTCATCTCCGCCAAGACACGCAACCGTTTTTCCGCCCTCCTCCGCCTCGTGAAGGACGAGGAGAAGGGCAAATGGAAGGCCGAGTACGATTTCGGCGACAAGGTCGACCTCGGCACGGTGGAACCGTACTGGACCGATCCCAAGACCGGCGCGGGCCTCTGCGAGGTCGGCTCCAGCCACGTGCTCCGCGAGAAAAAAGGCGACGCCTGGGAGCAGACCTTCCGCATCGGCCGTCTGATGTGCCAGAAGCCCATCACTCGCGAGTACGCCATCCAGCTCGTCAGCGAGGGCAAGACGGAGCTCATCACAGGTTTCATTTCGAAAAAAGGCCGGCCGTTCGACGCCTTCCTCAAACGCGAAGGTGCCAAGTTCTCCTGGGAATTTCCGCCCCGCGCGCCGAAACTCGACAAGGACGGCAAGCCCAGCGCCCGCAAAGCCAAGGCCCCACCCGATCTCACGAAGGCCGTGGTCGTCGGCCAGAGCAAATCGCACGCCGGCGGCGAGATCCTGCAGACCCCCGATGCCTATTATGTGCGCAAGCCGGAGCAGGACAACCGCATCGTCTTCACGATGAAGCGGCATGTCTGCCAGAAGGAAATTCCCGTCGAGGAAGTCCGGCAAATGATGGAAACCGGCCGGACCAACCTGATCGAAGGCCTGATCTCGAAGCGCCTCACGCCTTTCAGCGCGTACCTGGTGCTCTCAAAGTCGAAAAACAAAACCGAGTTCGAATTCCCTCCTCGGTGAGGAGGAGAAGGACGGAAGGTTGAATGTGGAAAGCAGGAATATCAGGAACGGATGACTTGAGTTTGAAACTTACCCGGAGATCGCTCCGGGTTTTGTTTTTAACACAGAGGACGCTGAGGTGAAGCGAGGGCGCAGAGGCGGGTGATTTCTCAGCCGGCCTTCCTTTGCCTGTCTTGGTGGCTTCGCAAATCGCGATGTACCCTGGATTGACTCCTCCTTTACCCACCGCCGAGGTATTCTCAGCGACCTCTCCCCTCCTCCGCGTCCTCTGCGATCCCTTCCTTCCCGCCGAATTCCTGATTTCCAGCTGTCCCAATTGGAAATGGCTCGTCCAACCGCCTCAGCCGGTCCAAGTCTTCCCTGCGCCTCCCTCCCCGCCGGCGTTCCCTGCGTTTAATTTCACCCTTCACGCAACCTCCAGCCCCGGGGACGCGTCATCAATTCCGTGAAATCCGCTTCAAGCTACCTCGTTCTGCTGCTCGCTCTCACCACCGTGGGCGGCGCCGTCTTCAGTTGGAAACAGTACCAGGAGCTCGTCGCCCTCCGCGCCGCCGCCCTCAGTCCGGACGACCGCGCCAACCTCCAGAAACGGCTCTGGGACGCCGAGAAACGCTCCAAGGCCCTCGCCGCTGAACTCGCCGCCGCCCGAGCGCATCCCGCGGACGCCGCCGCAGGCGAGGAAACCATCGTCGCCGAGGGCGATGGCCCCCGGGCTGCCGGCAATGCGGCCCGCCGCGAGAACCGTCGTGGACCCAACGGTCCCTTCGGTGGCTTTGCCGCCATGATGGAAAACCCCGAAGTACAAAAGCTCATGGCGATGCAACAAAGGGGCATGCTCGATTCCTCCTACGCCCTGCTTTTCAAGAATCTGAACCTGACCCCCGAACAGCTGGATAAATTCAAGAATTTGCTCGTCGAGAAACAGATGGCCATGATGGACGTCATGGCCGCCGCCCGGACGGAAGGCATCAATCCCCGGACCGACCCGGACGGCTTCCGCAAGATGATCGCCGCCGCCCAGGCCGACATAGACACCTCGATCAAAGCGACGTTGGGCGACACCGGTTTCAATCAATACCAGCAGTACCAGCAGACTTTTCCGCAGCGCAACACGGTCAACCAGCTGCAGCAGAGCCTGAGCTACACGAACACCCCGCTCAGCGATGTCCAGGCGAACCAGCTCGTCCAAGTCCTCGCCCAATCAAGCAGCACCACCAAGACAGGAAATACCAACCGGAACTTCACGAATTTTATGGGGCCCGGAGGAATGGCCATGGGTGGGTCCGGCGGGGGCGCCCCGATCACCACCGAAGACATCACCCAAGCCCAAGGCCTCCTCAGTGCGCCGCAGGTCCAGGCCCTCCAACAACTCCAGCAGCAGCAGCAAGCCCAGCAGCAACTGCAACAGACGATGCGCCAGAACATGGGCGGCGGAAATCGCAGCAACGGCAGCGGGGCGGCGAAATCAGCGCCCAAAAGCTGACGGGGGTAAGCGGGTTTGAATGTGGAAAGCTGGAAAGGGGTGTCAGGCGGCCATTCCGATCCACTGATTTTTTAGCCACGAAAGAACACAAGGAGCACAAAGAAACACTCGGATTTGGGTGCTGATCTTTGTGCTCCTTGTGTTCTTTCGTGGCTAAAACCGGCTTGAGGATCACGTCTATCGTCAAACTAACTGCTTGCCCGCGCTTCGCGACGCCAACTACCGTCCGCCTTTCTCAATTTATTCCCCATGATCGTCACGACCGCGCAACTCTTCAAACACGCCTATGGCAAGTACGCCGTGGGTGCCTACAATATCAACAACGCCGAGCAGGCCATGGGCCTCTTCAAGGGCTGCATCGATTCCCAGGCGCCGTTCATCATCCAGATCTCCAAGGGTGCGCGGAAGTACACCGACAAGCGCATGCTCGAGGCGATCATCCGCTCCGCCGCGGAAATTTTCCCCGATTCCATCTTTGCCGTCCACCTCGACCACGGTGACGAGGAAACCTGCTACGATTGCATCAATTCCGGATTTTTCAGCTCCGTGATGATCGACGCCTCGCACGATCCTTTCGACCAGAACGTCGCCATCACCAAACGCGTCGTCGACGCGGCCCATAAAAAAGGCATCTCCGTCGAAGCCGAACTCGGCATGCTGGGCGGTGTGGAAGAAGACATCAAGGTCGAGGAAGGCAACGCCTGTCTGACCGATCCCGCCGAAGCCGAGGCCTTCGTGAAAGCCACCGGTTGCGACTCCCTCGCCTGCGCCATCGGCACCAGCCACGGCGCCTTCAAGTTCAAGGGCAAGCAATCGCTCCATTTCGACGTCCTCGACAAAATCAAGGCCCGCCTCCCCGGCTTCCCACTCGTGATGCACGGTTCTTCTTCTGTCCCGAAGGAAGAAGTCGACCGCATCAACAAGGCCGGCGGCCAGATCAAGGACTCGATGGGCGTCGACGTGAACGAATACCTCCCGGCCGCCAAACGCGGCGTGACCAAGGTCAACATCGACACCGACGGCCGCCTGGTCTGGACCCGCGTCCACCGCGAATTCTTCCGCGACAAACCGCAAGAGTTCGACTTCCGCCCGCCCGGCAAGATTTTCATCGATGAATACGCCAAGTTCATCGCGAGCCGCAACAAGCTCCTCGGCAGCGCGAACCAGCTGGCCGACCTCCGCAAGAGCCTCGGCAAGTAAGGTAGCGGCGGTCGTCCCGACCGCCATCCGTCAAGATCGCGGATGATCTTCGGATTTTTTTAACCACAAAGGTACAAAGACACAAAGAAATCCACTGCAGTGGAGGGATTGATCTTCAATCCATCAGAAGCTCGATCTTCGTATCTTTGTACCTTTGTGGTTACTCTGTTGCGTGAGGTTTTTCGTCTCCTGCCTTGGCTGTGGACGAAACGACCACCACTTCCAGCGGTTTCGTCGTCTCCAGATGCACATCGCGCTGCGGAAAAGCCATCACGATGGACTCCTTCGCAAAGACTTCAGCGATCCGATGACGCAATTCGCTCTCCGCATCCACCGGATCGGAAATATTCACCCAGAAATAGAGTTCAAACATCAGCGAGCTGTCCCCGAACTCCGCGAATTTCACGACCGGCGCTGGATCTTTTTGCACGGCTCAACCCCGGCTAAAATGCCCTGCAGCAGTTCCGCGACTTTGCGCGACCGCGAATCATAGGCGACGCCAACCCGGATGTGTTTGCGCACGACGTCATCGGACAACGTCCAGTTGACCACCGGCCGCTCGAGGAGCCGGCTGTTCGGCACGATCATGTGGGTGTTGTCCAGGGTCCGGACCACCGTGCTGCGCGGTCCCAGCCGCTCCACCGTGACCTGCCGGCCGTCGATCTCGATCACATCACCCTGATTCACCGAGCGCTCGATGAGCAGGATGATGCCGCTGATGAAATTGCTGATCAAATTACGGCTGCCGAAACCAATGCCCACGGCGAGTGCACCACTCACCACCGAGAACTGGGTCAGCGTAATGTGGAAGGAATTGAACACCACTCCCAGCACGACGAGGAACAGCGCGTAAAACCACCGCGTCTGCCAGACCGCGCGCCGTCCGGTCAGGACAAAGCAGACAGGTTGGCAGGATTCATTGGCTTAGGCACACCGCCGCAGCGGTTACTGTTGCATCCCACCGCTGCCAGTTCCCGTTTCTCTGCGGTAGCGGTGATCGTCCCTGACCACCACTCCGGATGGACTCCGCCTCGCCAGCTCAGATGAGAAAACTCTCTGGTGAGAGCACTTACGCTACGTGCCGCAAAAGGTCCGATAGCCGGCGCTGCCATCCGGAGCCGGCAGGCGATAAGCAAGATCGTGCCGGGTGTGATCGTAAGGGTCCGCCAGCACGGCCAACAGCCGCTCCATGACGCTGAGGTCGTTTTGTTCGGCAGCGGCAAGGGCTGCTTCCACGAGATGATTGCGCGGAATCACGGCAGGATTGTGCGCGTGTCGCAGCTGGCTGGACTCGCCCGGCGTCTGCGGCTGGCGACCGAGACGCGCCTGCCAGCGCTCATGCCAGCGCGCAAATTCTTCGTCCCCTGGAACTGCGGCATGGGATTCCGGAACCGGCGTGAGCCCGGCGAAGGTGTTGGTGAAGTCCGCCTTCGTTTTCTGCATCGACGCGAGCAAGCCCTCGATCAGAAGCGCATCGTCCGCCTCTTCCGTGAACAAACCCAGCTTGCGTCGCATGTCCGCGAGCCAGTGCCGCTGATAGTGCTTCACGAATCCGTCGAGAGCTTCCGTGGCCAACGCGATGGCGGGTGCTTCCTCTGCGTGCAGCAATGGCAACAGGGTCTCGGCCAGGCGCGCGAGATTCCACTGCGCAATCCCGGGCTGATTGCCGTAGGCGTAACGGCCATGGGCGTCGATCGAGCTGAACACCGTTGCCGGATCGTACGCATCCATGAAAGCGCACGGACCATAATCGATCGTTTCGCCGGAAAGGGCCATGTTGTCCGTGTTCATCACGCCGTGGACAAAGCCCACGAACATCCACCGCGCGAGCAACGCGGCCTGGCTTTCCATCACCGCCGTGAGCAACGTGTGGGCGGGATTCTCCGCGTCGGCGCGATCCGGAAAATGACGTCGCAACGTATAATCGACCAACGCGCGCAAAGCCGCGGCGTCGCCCTTGGCCGCAGCCCATTGAAAGGTGCCGACCCGGAGGTGGCTCGCGGCCACCCGCGTGAGGACCGCTCCGGGCAACGCGGACTGGCGATATACCGGCTGTCCTGTCGCCGTTACCGCCAGGCTGCGTGTGGTCGGAATGCCGAGCGCGTGCATGGCCTCACTGATGATGTATTCGCGCAACATCGGTCCCAGCGCGGCGCGACCATCGCCCCGGCGCGAGTACGGCGTGGGGCCGGCGCCTTTGAGTTGGAGATCGAAGCGTTCACCGCGCGGTGTGATCTGTTCGCCCAGCAGAATGGCCCTCCCGTCACCGAGCGTCGTGAAATGACCGTACTGGTGCCCGGCGTAGGCCTGCGCGAGCGGGGCTGCGCCCGGGGGCAACCGATTCCCGGAAAAAATCGCCGCGCCTTCCTCTCCCGCCAGGGCGATGGCATCCAAACCCAATGATTCCGCCAGCGGCCGGTTCCATACCACCAGCCGGGGCATCGCCACCGGCGTGGGCTCGACCGCGGTGTGCAACAATGCCGGTAGTTGCGCGTATGAGTGCTCCAGGCGCCAGCCGTCCTTGCCCGGCGAAGGCACAAGCGAAACCGAAGGCAATGAACGGGGAGGCATGCCGGAGGATTTCCGGGAAACCGCCATTCGTCGAGTGCGACGCTGTAATTTTTAAGTCCTGAGATCCGGTTTAGCCACGAAAGATCACAAGGAGCACATAGATCGATCGACAGAATTATCTGTCCGCATGATCCGAACCAAAATGCATGCTCCTTGCTGGATCGACGGATCGATCTATGTGCTCCTCGTGATCTTTCGTGGCCGAAAATTCCGGACTCCGGCAATTATTTCTTCTTCGGAGACTTGGCCTCTTTTTCGTAGAGCCAGTCGACGCTGCCGATGAAGGCTTTCAGGCTCATAGAGGAGCCACCGAACTTCGTGCCCCCTTCCACCTTGATCATTTTCGAGGTGAAATACGTGATGATCATCGATCCGTCTTTCGTGAAAAGGCACGAGGGATTGCTGAACTCGTACGTCAGATCGGTCTCGATGTTCTTTTTCTTCCCCCACGTGCGACCGCCATCGCTGGATACAGCGATCGTCAGGGGCGAGCGGCGTCCGTAGTGGCTGACGAAGCTGGGATCGTATTCGCTGTTGTTCCAGATCAGGACCAGATCACCCGTGGAGGGCACACGGCGCAGGATCGGCATGGATTCAGGGGAGGTCTGACCGGAGGTCTGCGCTTTCGACCAATGCACGCCTGCATCCGTCGAGCGCGCCAGGAACACGCTGCCGAGCTGGGTCCGCATCGCCATGACCAGCTCGTGGTCGTTCGTTTCGGCAATGATCGACTCCATTGCGCCGCGCATCGGAAGGCGGACCACCGACTCGGACATTTTCCAGGTATGGCCATTGTCGTCGCTGTAGAAGCACCCTGACTCCGATGCCATCTTCTGTCCACGAGGTCCGGGCATGCGGTCGACCGACTGAATGATTCGACCCGAGTTGAGCTGAATCAGCCGGTCGCTCCCCATGCCGATCGGCAGGTGGTCGAACATGACCGTGGATTCACCAAAGGTCTTCGCTTCATCGACACTGCGACGAACATACGCCGAAATGACGTAGGGGGCGCCCCACTCCAGCCGGTGATAGCGGATGTAGGTAAAAAGGATGTCGCCATTGGCCAGTTTCAGCAAAGCGGGATTATAGACACTCTTGTCGCCTTTGTTCGTCTCCAGTTCGACGCGTTTGTTTTTCCAAGTCCTGCCGCCATCGTCGGATGTCATGGAAACGATGCGATTCAGGCCGTCGTCGCGTCCGCCTTCGACGTCAGTGGCAA
>CAMAPG010000018.1 GCA_945859965.1 Opitutus sp. GAS368
ATGCGGATCTTCTGTTCCGTCGTGTGTCTTTTGCCTTTCATGGTCTGGGCTCCTTTTAGGGCCGCAGACTAACATTACAAGTGGCCCGGATTTCGGGGGATCACCGCAGTGGTGATCACAATCCGCGGCGCGTCAGATTGTTGCAAGCCTTTAAAGATTACTTTTTGCCGGACGTCTTCTTCTTGCGCGGTGCTGGCCGCTTTTTTGCCTTTGGCTTAACGACTTTAGCAGTAGCCGGTGCAGCCAGAAGTTTGGGGACTGAAACTTCCACTGCATCCTTCCAAAGATGCTCAAGGCGGTATTTGGCCCGATTTTCCGGCGTGAAAAGGTGAATCATGACATCGAACAGATCGATCACGATCCAGCCGCTTTCCTGCGCCGTTTCCATGCCGACGATATGAACCTTGCCGGCATCCAGAACTTTTTCGATTTCCACTCGCAACGCCCGCAAGTGGGGCTCGGAGGTACCGGTCGCGAGGATCAAACAATCCGTGATGGAAGATTGGGCGCTCACATCCAGCACACGCAGGTCCGCCGCCTTTTTGTCATCGAGTACGGCGCAGCAGAGTTTAACGAGTGCGAGGGAAGGTGTGGCTTTCATTATTTCAGCGATAGAGGTGCTTTTCCTGAATATAGACAATCGCCTTGTGCGGAACAAAGTAATCGAGCGAAAGATTACGTTTTACCCGGTCGCGCAACTCGGTGGAGCTGATGGCGAGCACGTGCCCGTCGCACCGGTGGAGACGGAGGCCGGGAAAGGCCGGGGCGGACTTCACGGGATAGCCGGGGCGCTGCAAAAAAATAAATTCCACCAGTTGGGCGAGCTGTTCGATCTCTTTCCAGAGGTGGAGCTTTGGCAGCTGATCGCCGCCGATGATCCAATAAAGCTGATCGCGCGGATAAAGCGCCCGAAAATGCCGGGCGGAATCGATGGTGTAACTGACTCCCCCGCGCCGCAATTCGTAGTCCGACACCTCAAAGCGTTTATCCCCTTCCAGTGCAGCCTGGAGCATGGCCAGGCGATCCTCGACGGATGACGCCGTGTCATTGGCTTTGAGCGGGGCCCTTGCGGCCGGGACAAAAACCAGCCGGTCGAGCGCGTGCTGCTCATGGGCATCCTGGGCGGCCAGCAAATGGCCAAAATGCAGGGGGTCAAAACTGCCCCCAAGAAAACCGATTTTCACGAGGTGGCGACCGTGCCGCGACCACCGCCGTGCGGCAAGTTTCAATTCCCTGCCGAACCCTGTTCACGGAGAAGTTGACGCCGCCATGACTCTCCCGACAGTCGGCAGGTCGCCCGCCCGGGTGGCGGAATGGTAGACGCTGGGGACTTAAAATCCCCTGACTGTAAAGTCATGCGGGTTCGAGTCCCGCCCCGGGCACCAATCTTCGCTTTGTGCGCGAGGATTCCGAGCCACGGCAGGCCGGCCAACTGCATGCTGCAGAAAGCAAAGCCGCTTGGTGCAGTCCATTGGACAAAGGGCCGAGTGAGGCAGATCGAGCAGTGCAGCTGATGGAACTCCTTCCCGAAAAGTAATAAGCACCCGATTAGGCATGCGTGCTTTTGAATTAGAGGAGCTTTACGCCAGCCAGGCCCAAAAGAAACAACTCGCGCGTTCGCGCGTCCGGCGCCAGAACCTTGGCCCATCATTTTAACCCCATCCTCAAGTAGATTATGACATTCCCCAAAATCTGGCAGTTGGGCGCCGCTGCATTGGCTGCGTCCGTTCCTTCGGTTGTTCACGCAAGTGAATCCGATATTCACATCCCTGACATCAAGCAGGTGCTGTTCTTCAACGGCTCGCTCAACGGCATGCATGTGCTGATGATTGGCCTGGCGGTCTGCATTCTGGCCACCGTGTACGGCTGGATGCAGTACGTGCAGACCAAAAATCTGCAGGTCCATTCCTCGATGGCCGCGGTTTCCCAAATCATTTGGGAAACGTGCAAGACTTACCTTTTCCAACAAGGCAAGTTTCTCGCCGCGCTGTGGGTGCTGATCGCGATCTGCATGGGCTACTATTTCGGCGTGTTGTCGCATAATTCCGCCAGCCACGTCGTCGTCATCTTGCTGGCGTCCATCCTCGGTATCCTGGGCAGTTACGGCGTCGCTTGGTTCGGCATCCGGATCAACACCGTCGCCAATAGCCGCGCGGCCTTCTCGGCCCTCAAGGGCAATCCGCTCGCCACCCTGCTCATCCCGCTGAAATCCGGCATGAGCGTCGGCCTGGTCCTCGTCGCCATCGAATTGTTCTTCATGATCTGCATCCTGGCGTTTCTGCCGGGCGATCTCGCTGGCCCGTGCTTCATCGGCTTCGCCATCGGTGAGTCCCTTGGCGCCTCGGTGCTCCGCATCTGCGGCGGCATCTTCACCAAGATCGCCGATATCGGAGCCAACCTCATGAAGATCGTCTTCCAGCTCCCGGAGGATGACCCGCGCAATCCAGGCGTCATCGCCGACTGCACCGGCGACAACGCCGGCGACTCCGTCGGGCCGACCGCCGACGGCTTTGAGACCTATGGCGTGACCGGCGTGGCGCTCATCGCCTTCCTCGCTCTCGCTCTCGCGGCCAACCCCGCGCTCTGCGCCACGCTGATCGTCTGGCTCTTCGCCATGCGCATCCTGATGGTGCTGACGTCGCTCGCGAGCTACTGGATCAACGACATTGTTTCGAAGGCCGTGTGGGGTAACGCGAAGAATTTCAACCTTGAGCACCCGCTAACCAACCTCGTCTGGATTACCTCGATCGTCTCGATCGGCGTCACCTACGCCGCCAGCTACGTGCTGCTCGCCCACCGCATGGGCTACCCGGACCTCTGGTGGGTGCTCTCGACCATCATCTCGCTCGGCACCATCGCCGGCGCGTTGATTCCGGAGTTCACGAAGGTCTTCACCTCGACCGAGAGCCGCCACGTCAAGGAGGTCGTCACGTCCTCCAAGCAGGGTGGTGCCTCGCTGAACATTCTCAGCGGCCTCGTGGCCGGCAATTTCTCCGCGTTCTGGACCGGCCTCTGCATTCTCGGCCTTATGTTCGGCGCGTATTGCTTCTCCGGCCACGCCGCCGTGCAAGCGATGATGCCAGAGCAGTTCCGCTTCGCGGCGCCGATCTTCGCGTTCGGCCTCGTGGCCTTCGGCTTCCTCGGCATGGGCCCGGTCACCATCGCAGTCGACTCATTCGGCCCGGTCACTGACAACGCCCAGTCTGTCTACGAGCTCTCGCAGATCGAGGGCAAGCCCGGGATCGCCGCCGAGATCGAGCGCGACTTCGGCTTCAAGCCCGACTTCGAAGGCGCTAAGCACCAGCTGGAAAAGGGTGACGGCGCCGGCAACACCTTCAAGGCCACGGCCAAGCCGGTGCTCATCGGCACCGCGGTCGTCGGCGCTACCACGATGGTTTTCGGCATCATCATGATGCTGCAGGCGCACTACTCGGCGATCGACCCGCATTTCAGCGTGCTCGAGCGCCTCTCGCTCGTGCACCCCGAGGCGCTCATGGGCCTCCTGATGGGCGGCGCAGTCATCTATTGGTTCACCGGCGCCTCTACGCAGGCCGTCGTCACCGGTGCCTACCGCGCGGTCGTCTACATCAAAGACAACATGAAGCTCGACGCCACGACCGCGGCAACCGAAGCCTCAAAGGAAGTCGTGAAAATCTGCACGCAGTATGCCCAAAAGGGCATGATCAACATCTTCGTCGTCATCTTCTGCTTCAGCCTCGCACTGGCGTTCTTCGACCCGTTCTTCTTCATCGGCTACCTCGTCGGCATGGCCTTCTTCGGCCTCTTCCAGGCCATCTTCATGGCCAACGCCGGCGGCGCCTGGGACAACGCCAAGAAGATCGTCGAGGTCGACCTCAAGATGAAGAACACCCCGCTGCACGCTGCGACCGTCGTCGGCGACACCGTGGGCGACCCGTTCAAGGACACCTCGTCCGTCGCGCTGAACCCCGTCATCAAGTTCACGACGCTCTTCGGCCTTCTCGCCGTAGAGATCGCAGTGAAGATGCCCGCCGGCCTGAAACACACACTTGGCGCTGTCATCTTCCTCGTCGCGCTCGTGTTCGTTTATCGCAGCTTCTACGGAATGCGCATTCCGGTCGATGCCCGCGAAGGCAAGGCCTAGACCGTAGCTGGGATCGCAACCGATCCCTTTTCACTCAGCCGGGGAGCAATCCCCGGCTTTTTTGTGCCTGCATTGGACGCAGCGGCCTCACCGGACGCTCGTTTCGCAGTTAATCCGCTGCCTCGGTATTCTCGATGACCCGCCGCAGCGCCTTGGCCAGATCACTGATCCGATAGGGTTTGGCTACGCGTCCCCGGAACCCGTGCGCGCGATAATTGGCCATGATGGGATCGCTGGAATAGCCACTCGACACGATCGCCTTCACCTGCGGATCAAGCTTGAGCAGAATATCCATCGCTTCCCGGCCGCCCATGCCCCCGGGAACCGTGAGATCCATCACCACCACGTCATAAGGCCGGCCTTCCACCTGGGCTTGGGTGAAGGCACGCACGATCTCGGCCCCATCGGCCACGATCATCGTCTCAAACCCAAGACGCTGCAGGAGTACCTCCGCCATCTGGCGAATCGGCTCCTCGTCATCCATGAAGAGAATCCGGCCGGTCATGGATGCAAACGGCGTATTGGTCCCGCGCGAACTGATGACCTGCGTGCGGGCCGCCGGGAGCCAGATATGGAACGTGGTGCCGTGGCCGAATTCGGATTCAACTTCGATATGCCCCAGGTGTTTCTTGATGATCGAATACACCGTGGCCAGTCCGAGCCCGCTGCCCTGTTGCTTCGTCGTAAAATAAGGATCGAAGATCCGCGAGAGATGCTCCGGCCGGATGCCGCCGCCGCCATCCACAATCGAAATCTTCAGGTATTCCCCCGCCCCCAACGGCGGCCGCGCTCCCATCACAATCGTGTCGTTCCGCAGTGAAATTTTCAAGAAGCCGCCTTCGTTCATCGCCTGAACCGAGTTGATCACGAGGTTCTGGATCACTTGCCCGATCTGACCCTTGTCGACATCCGCGGGCCACCCGTCGGGCGCCAAGTCGAACTCGCATTTCACCTTCGACCCGTGCAACGCGAATTGGGCCGCTTCCTGCACGACCTCCGCCAGCGGAACCGCCGCCCGGACCGGTTCCCCACCCTTGGCAAAAGTCAGCAGTTGCTGGGTGAGATCGCGTGCGCGCAGCGCCCCGCGTTCCGCTTCCCGCAACCATTTGCCCGCAGCGGCCTGAACATTCGCATCCAGCATCGCGAGCGTCAGGTTGCCCATGACGATCGTCAGGATGTTGTTGAAATCATGCGCGATGCCTCCCGCGAGCACGCCGACGGATTCGAGTTTGGAGGAACGAAGCAATTCGGCCTCGAGACGGGAACGTTCGGTCACGTCGCGAAAAACGAAAACCGCCCCGATGACCCCACCCGCCAGATCGTGCATCGGCGCGCAACGCCCCTCCACCAAACGTAGGCTTCCCTGCCGGTGCGTGATCGCGGTTTGGGACGGCAGATCGACGGCCCGGCCTTCGTTGAGCACCGAAAAGAAAGGCAGCCCCACCGGCGCACGGGTTCGCTCGTGCCGTAGCAGGCAAACCTCGCCAATGCGCCGTCCCATGGCCTCACCCAGCGTCCAGCCGGTCATCTCGCCCACCGCGTCGTTGATAAACTGCACGACGCCGGCCGTGTCGGTGGTGATCACCCCTTCGTGCATGGAGCGCAACGTCACCCGCAAGCGTTCGCGCTCGGCCGCCAGGGCTGCCTCGGTGCGCTTGATGTCGGTGACATCGACCAACACGACCTGGGTCCAGGCAAAGCTCAATTGGCCCCCCAGACGCGGGAGCCACCACCGGTAATAAGTCCGCACCTCGGTGCCGTCGAAGGCCTGTAACGTCAGTTCGCCTTCGATCTCATTGCGGCCCTCCCAAATGGCCAGAAAGGCGGCCCGGCGCGCTTCGCAGGTCTTAGGCGTAAAGACCGCATCCGCATTCCCCATCAACTGCTCGCGCGAAGCAGCCCGGCACAAACGCACGGTCTCCTCGTTGATCCCGGTCATGACCACGTTGCGCAAGGCCGTCGCGAGTTCTGCGGGATTCTCCTCCAGATAACGATCCAAGTCGACGACCCCGGCGATTCTCAAGCGGTCAAGCCAGGAGCCGATCTGCCGGTAATCGTATTCAATGATCGCCACGGGTGAATGTTCAAAAAGCACGCGGTGGCGTTCCTCCGAAGCCCGCAAGGCTTCCTCCGCCGCGCGGACTTCCGTGATATCCGTCAACACGATCTGGGCGCGGAAACTCAAGCGGCCATCGATGACCGGCATCCACCAGCGATAGGCCATGCGCCGCATCGTGCCATCGATAGTTTTCGCCGAGACTTCTCCTTCCGTCTGGTTTTCTCCCCGCCACAACGCGCAAAGGTTTTCCCGGCGCACCCGCCGGCCGTCGTCTCCGACAAACAACATTCTGGTTTGCAACAAAGCGGACTTCGAACGCATGCCGGAAAGCCGTACCGCCGCCTCGTTGCAGTCCTCTACCGTCATTTTCTCCAGCGCCGCCGCTTCCGCCTCGGGATGGGCGGCGAAATATTCGGCCAAATCCTGGACGCCCGCGGCCCGGAGTTGGGTGAACCATGACTCCAGCGGGGAATAGTCGGTCTCGAGAATCGCAAGGGGCGATTGCTCGAACAACGTACGGTAGCGTTCCTCGCTCTCACGCAGGCCTTCCTCCGCCAGTTTGCGGGAATGAATGTCGGTGTGAGACCCAACGGCCCGGACCGCGCGACCCTCCGCATTGAAAAGCACCTGTCCGCGCGAAAGCACCCAGCGATAGGCGCCGTCCTTGCCCCTCATGCGAAACTCGGAGTGATAATGCGACGTCCGACCCGCAATGTGATCGTGCATCGCGCGTGCCCGCCCCGGCTCATCGTCCGGGTGAATGCGACCGAGCCACTCCGAACGTGAAGGCCGGATTTCGTTGGGGGCAAAACCCAGCATTTCGATACAGCGATCGGAGAGAAAAATTTCATCATCCACCAAATTGGCATCCCAGATGCCATCGTTGATCCCGCGCAGTGCGAGCAACCAGCGATCCTCGACCTCCCGCGAGGCCTGTCCGCGCGCCGAACCTTGGCGTCGCCAGCGCGCATTGAGCACCACGATGCCCAACGTGCATCCTCCGACCAACAGACCGCCAATCAACCAGGGAGCCCAATCCGAAACCGCGTTCCATCGCCCTTCACTCACCAAGCCGATCGGGCTGCTTTTATTGCTTCCCCGCCCTGAATACACGTCATCTGCGTACATGGGCATCGTCGCGCCCAAAGTGGCGGTAAACCCGAGCCAACGCGCGCGCCGTGAACTGGTCATACCCTTCATGCAAGGAGCTGAATAAGGTGTGACGGAATCGGTGTATCCCCGCTTTGTCGAGGAACAAGGCGTTCTTTTTCCTTACGGAATATTGCCCATTATTCTATTCTACAGCGCGTTACGAATAGCGGCTACGGAAACGTTTTCTACAGTTTCACCAAACCGTGCTGGATGCAGTAGCGCGTCAGGCTGGCAACGTCACGCACTCCGACTTTGTCCATGATATTGGCCCGATGCTTTTCAACCGTGCGCACGCTCAAGTTCAGCTCGGAGGCGACCTCTTTGGAGGATTGCCCGCTCGCGACCAGGCGCGCGATTTCCAATTCGCGTTCGGACAGCGGATCCGAACCTTCCTTCACCGGGGGAGGGCCGGAAGTCGTGAGATGCGACAAATGCGAACGACCCGGTTCAAGTTTGGTCATCGCCGCAAAGTACAATCCGCCGGCCGCCACTTCCTGGACCGCTTGCACGAGATATTGCAGCGGCTTGGTCTTATCGACGTACCCTTGCACGCCCAACGAGACAAAACGCATGGGCAATTCCGAGTCCGTGCTGCCCGTGAGCACCAAGATCCGGGTGGCCGGCAGTTTTTCGCGCAACTCCCGGATGACTTCCAAGCCGTGCAATCCCGGAAGATTCAAATCGCAGATGACAAATTCAGGGGGCTTTTTCAGTCAATAGTCCAATCCTTCCTGCCCATCGCCAAATTCCGCCACGACTTTGAGTCCTCCGGCCTTCTGCACAGTCGTCCGCAGCATTTGCCGAACCATCGTTTCATCTTCAATTAACACTACGTTCATCAGTGGGGTACAGAAATTTAATGAGGAGACTCACGGGCATTATCGTGCTCCGCAAGCCTAGCCCGCCGAATATGTTGCCATAAAAAAATTCGCACCGCACGAAAATCTTCCGGCAAAAACAGGGCTCGATTGCGCGCCAGTTCACCCCGGTCCGGCGCAACCCACTCCTCCGCCAACAATGCCACATGCTGGTCCGGCGCCAACGCGACCCAATACGGGCAATCGACACAGTGCGATCCGCTCACGCGTTCGCAGGCACGCGACCGCTCCTGCCGGCGACACACCCCTGCCGCCACCGCCTTGTAGGATTCACGGCAATCGCGAAATTCCGGCTGAAGGCAGGTCTTCAACAACTGGCGCGTCACGGTCTCCAACTCCCGGGCGGGCAGAACGGACCCAAGCCCGCCATACACCCGTACAGCCAAACCGGCCACCCGGTCGCCGGACATTTCTCCCGCCGCCCCCGTCTCGCTGTCCTCCAACGGTCGCGGAAGCCCGGCTTCCTTGACCACCTTCCACATATTTCCGAGATAATCAGCGAGTGCCCGTTCGTCCAAGGGAGGACGTTCGTTCTGGCTCAACCACCGGCGCACACACCGGCCCGCCAGAGCGACAAACGCCGTTGCCGGAGTACCGCCGTGCGCCGCCAATAAACGTTCGTACGCTGGGAGACTGAGATCACTGCGCGTTTTCATCCGGTACAACTGAGCACTCCGGGGCAAGAACCGCCAAAGTCAACGGGGAGCACCGGGGCGAAATTTCTAAAATTTGTCATGGTCATTGTTTTTCCCCGCCCAGACGATTTCCGGACCCGTGTGCCAGACCGATTAGAACGATGAAAAAGAATGTCGTCATCTTCATTTTCCCGGAAGTCGAGGTGCTCGACTTTGCCGGACCTTACGAAGTGTTTTCGGTCGCGAACGCATTATCCGGTCACGAAAACTTCAACGTCATCACCGCCGCGGAATCACCGGGCAGTGTCCATGCCTGCACCGGTCTCAAGGTGGTGCCGGACTACACGCTGGAGAACTGCCCCGCGCCGCATGTCCTCATCGTCCCGGGCGGCTTTGGCACCCGTGCCTTGCTCAACAAGCCCGCCCTGCTCGAATGGTTTCGGGTGAAAGCGCGCAAGGCGGAGGTTGTAATGAGCGTTTGTACCGGCGCCTGGGTGCTGGCCAAGGCCGGTTTGCTGGAAGGCCTGCGGATCACGACCCATCACGATGGCCTCGATGTTTTTGCGTGAACTGGCCCCCACTGCCACCGTGGATTCCAATGCCCGGTTTCATGACAACGGACACATTCTCACTGCCGCCGGTATTTCCGCCGGGTTGGATTGCTCACTGCATCTTATCTCGCGTCTGCTCGGCGCCGAAATGGCCAAGGCGACCGCCCATTAAATGGAATATCATCCCCATGCAGGTTAACCGGCGGTCAGGCCGTGCAGTGCCAGCTCACGCCCAGCCGTTCCTTTGACCATGCCAACCCCCGCACCGAGCCCTTCCCGCAGCCAGCTGATCGCGGCGTTTGCCGCCATCTACCTTATTTGGGGCAGTACGTATCTCGCCATCCGCGTGGCCGTTTTCACGCTGCCTCCGTTTCTGATGGCGGGCTCGCGGTTCCTCATCGCCGGCACGCTGCTGCTCGCCTTCCTGAAGTTACGCGGTGCCCCGTGGCCAACCGCCAGGCAGTGGAGAATCAATGGAGTGATTGGCCTTTTGCTCCTGTTCTGTGGCAACGGTCTCTTGGTCTGGGCTTCACAGGTCATCCCCTCGGGCATCACCGCGTTGCTCATTGGCATGGGTCCCTTGTTTGTGGTTTTGACCGAATGGGCCTGGCCGGGCGGCTCGCGACCGACAGTCACAACCATGATCGCGCTGGTGATGGGGTTCATCGGGGTCGGCTGGCTGGCGGGGCCGGGAGAAACCGCCGCACACGGCGGAATCAATCCCGCAGGGCTCGTCGCGCTCCTTTTTGCCTGTGTGTTCTGGGCCATCGGCTCCATCTACTCCCGGCACGCCCAGCACGGGGCCGACACCATGGTTGCGGCTGCGCTCCAAATGCTCGGAGGAGGCTCCGGCTTGATGATCGCTTCCTTGCTCCATCGAGATTTCGCCCGTTTCGACCCGGCTCGCGTCAGCCTGCATTCGGTGGAGGCCTGGGCGTATTTGATCTTCTTCGGTTCATTCCTCGGTTTTTCCGCTTTTGTCTGGCTGATGAAAAATGCTCCTCCCGCACGCGTGGCGACCTTCGCTTATGTGAATCCCGTCGTAGCGGTATTCCTCGGCTGGCTGTTCCTCGATGAAGTGATCACCTCACGCATCCTGGTTGGATCGGCCATCATTGTCGCGGCCGTGGCGACCATCACGATGCAGAAGAGTCAGCCCGTTCCGACCGTTGCCAGTCCGAAGAGAAAATAGCTGCCGGAAACAGGCGCAGTGGCGCGGCGCTTCGCGATTTCCGGCCCACTGACCGCGGTCCTTCCAGAGGGCTTGCGCCGGTCCCAACCAACCGCACACTCAAAACCTCATGTCCACCCCAACCCCGAACGACATGGTGCACAGCGAGTCGTTTCTTCGCTCGCTCATGCACCGGCAACTCACGTTATCCATCGCCTGTGCCGCGGCCTTCCTGATCGCGCTGCTTGGACTTCCCCTCCTGAATTATTTCGCGCCCGCGCTCATGGCCACCCGGGTTGCCGGATTCACGCTCACGTGGCTGATCCTCGGGGTGCTGTTTTTCCCCTTCGTGTGGGTCATTTCCTGGATCTTCATCAAGCGCTCGATCGCCCTCGAGAATAACGAAGTCAACTCCGTCAACCGCTGAGCATGATCACCTCGCTTGCCTTCCTCAACGGCGTCGATCCCTGGATCTTCGTTTTTTCCTTCATCACGGTGGGCGCCACCATCGGCATGGGCTTCTGGTCCGCGCGCCAGTCGAAAACCGCCAGCGATTTCTTCGTCGCGGGCCGCTCCGTTTCCGTCGGGTGGAACGCGTCGGCCATCTCGGGCGAATACCTTTCCGCCGCCTCCTTCATGGGCATCGCCGGCATGGTGATGTCGTCAGGCTATGACGCCCTCTGGTATCCGGTCTGCTATGCCTGCGGTTATCTTTTCCTGCTGTTATTTATCGCCGGGCCGCTGCGCCGCTTCGGCGCCTATACCATCCCGGATTTTGCCGAAGGCCGGTTTGACTCAGCCTTGTTCCGCAAGATCGCCGTCGTGTTCGTGCTCTTCATCGGTTTCTTTTACACCATGCCGCAGATGAAGGGTGCGGGCACCACCCTTGCCTACATCTTTCCGGGCATGCCTTACTGGGCGGGCGTTCTGCTCGTCGGCGCCGTGATCACGCTCAACGTGGCGCTCGGCGGAATGAAAGGCATCACGTTGGTGCAGGCGGTTCAGTATTGGGCCAAGATGTTCGCCATCAGCGTGCCGGTCTTCGTATTTTTCTCCGTCTATGGAGCCTATGGTTCCCACCTCGGGGCCAATGCCCGTCCCATCGCTGAACCCGCGCCCATGGTGCAGACCGTCGAGCGCAAGCCGCTCGTGGAAAAAGCACCCGCGGACCAATCGTGGATCGCCCCATTCGGTCCCTTGACGACTAAGGCGGCGAAAGCCGCGGGGCTCACGGCTGAGCAAGCGAAGCCTTATTCGCTCCTCTACACCTATTCGCTGATCATGGCCTTGGTCTGTGGCACCGCCGGCCTGCCTCATATTCTGGTGCGCTTCTACACCAATCCCGACGGGATGGCCGCAAAACGGACCACCATGTGGGTGATGATTCTCATCGGCATCTTCTACGTGTTTCCACCGGTCTTCGGCGTGATTGGACGAAACTTGATGCCGGAGCTCTATACGGGACTCGCCGGGATCAAGGGCACCGACGCCGTCGTGCTGAAACTTCCGACCCTGTTGAGCCAGCGCTATGGCGTGCTCGGATCCATCTTGAGCGGCATCACGTGCGCCGGCGCCTTCGCCGCCTTTATGAGCACGTTCAGCGGCCTGCTTGTCTCGATGACCGGCGCACTCGCCCACGATGTGTACGGCCGAATGCTGCGGCCCAAGTCCACCCCGGCCGAGCGGATGAAAGCCTTTAAAATCGCGGCCATCCTGATTGGCGGCGTGTCGATCCTGCTGGGCACCCAGGTCGAAAACCTCCAGATCAACTTCATGGTCGGCCAGGCCTTCGCCATTGCGGCCGCCAGTTATTTTCCCCTGCTTTTCATGAGCGTCTGGTGGCGGGGCATGACCATGAAAGGCGCCGCAACCGGAATGCTGGGCGGTGGCCTCGCGGCCCTGGCCTGCACCACGATCATCAATCTGAGCGATCTGAAACACGTGGATCTTGCGGGCTTTTGGATTGCCCATCCCCTGGCGAGAATTCTCTGCGAGCAACCGGCCATCTGGACGGTTCCGCTCGCGATCGGTCTCATGATCGTCGTCTCCAAATTGACCTCTCGCGATATTCCCCAGGATATCCGCATGAAAATGCTGGTGTTGCACGCGCCCGAGAAACTCGGGCTCAAGCAGGAATATATCCAGGATCATGCCGCGGGTTCGGGGCACTGAGGCTCTGAGCCATTCAATCGGAGGAGCCGGTCACGCCGGCTCCTAAACGCGGGCCAACGGCGTCGCCGTTTCGCGTTTCAGTTCACGGGTCATCAGCGACGCCAGGGCGGCCGCAGGTTTTTTCCCGGCAAATAAAATCGCGTACATTTCGCGGAGGATCGGGGCATCGATCGCCTTCTCCCGGCACAAACCGGCGAAGGATTCGGTGGTTTGATAACCTTCGACCACGGTCTTGCGACGGGCGATCAACTCAGCGACGTCACGGCCCTCGCCGATCCGCTGGCCAAACTCACGGTTGCGACTCCAGCCGCCATGACACGTCGCCACCAAGTCGCCAAACCCGCTGAGTCCATAAAATGTTTCCGGTCGCGCTCCCAATGCCGAGCCGACCCGGACCATCTCGGCCAGCGCCCGCGTCACCAACGCCGCTTTCGAGTTATCCCCCAAACCGAGACCGTCGCAGCAACCCGCGGCAATCGCGTAGATATTCTTCAGGCAACCGCCATACTCGACCCCCGGCAGGTCATCGCTGGTATAAATGCGCAGCGTGGGGCTGCTCATTGCCGTTTGCACTTCCGCCAGTTGTTCGCTGGCCCGTTCCGCCGCGAGGACCATCGCCGCCGGGAGGCCTTTCGCCACTTCCGCCGCATTGGTCGGACCGGTCAGCGCGCTGATCAAAATTCCCGGGAAAATCCCGGCGATGACTTGCGAGGGCCGCAAGTGCGTTCCCAGTTCCAAACCCTTCGTCAGGCTGACAATCAGCCGGATCGTGCCAGCTTGGGGCAACGCCTCGCGCAACCGGCCGCAGGTCTCCCGCAAAGCCTGCGAAGGACAGGCGAGCAGCACGACCTCCGCACTCGCCAGCGCCGTTTTCGGGTCGTGCGTGACGATGAGCGCATCGGGAAATCTGAGGCCGGGGAGATAATCGGCGTTTTCGCGGCTCTCCCGCAGCACGGTCGCGTGTTCGGAACGGCGGGCCAGGAGCGTGACTCCGTGGCCGGTGCGTGCGAGGTGCAGCGCAAACGCCGTGCCCCAGGCTCCGGCTCCGACAACGCAAAAGTTCATCGGGGAGTTTTAGCCCACAGAGCCCCCGAAACACACGGAAAAAATCAGCCGGGGAGGCAACTTCCGCCCGGCTGCACTGCGAAAACGGGTTCCCTACTTGAGAAAGACCGGGATTTTTTCCCCGGCTATCATCTGCTCGAAGGTTTCGCGGGCATTGACCAGCTCGAAGGCCGAGCCTTGCACGAGGACTTCGGCCGCCATGGTGCGGGTATTGTAACGATTGGCCATGACATAGCCATAGGCCCCGGCGCTCATGAGCGCGATGAGCTCGCCCTCGCCGACTTCCTGCAACTGGCGGTCCTTGGCAAAACAATCGCCACTTTCACAGATGGGTCCAACCACGTCGGCGACCAGCGCCGCGCGGGCGGTGTCGCGCTGCAGCGGCACGATCTCATGAAAGCTGTCGTACATCGCCGGGCGGACCAGATCGTTCATCGCGGCGTCGACGACGAGAAAGTTTTTGCCGGCACCGCGCTTCAAATGTTCCACGCGCGAGAGGAGCACCCCGGCGTTGCCCACCATGAAACGCCCGTGTTCGAGGAGAATCTTGAGTCCGAGCGGTTGCAGCAATGGCACGAGGGCCGCGCCGTAGGTTTCGGGCGTGAGCGGACGCTGGTCCGCCGGCTGGGCGTCCCACCAAGCGGCTTCGCCACTCGCCAGCGCATCCTTGTAGATGATGCCCATGCCGCCCCCGATGGAGAAATAGGTAATGCCATACTTCGCCTTCAATTCCGCGACGAACGGCGAAACCTTCTGGACCGCTTCAACGAAAGGCCCGACCGAAGTGAGCTGGGAGCCAATGTGCATCTGCACGCCGCGCAGGGTGAGATTGGGATACTTCGCCGCGGCCTCGTACGCCGCCGCGGCCTGGCGCAGCGGAATGCCAAACTTGTTGCCGCTCTTCCCGGTGGTGATCTTGGCGTGGGTATGCGCATCGACGTCGGGATTGACCCGGATCGCGATCGGCGCCTTCACCCCCAGCTTGCCGGCAACGTGATTGATGCGCCGGAGCTCGGGCTCACTTTCCACGTGAAACGCGAAAATTCCATTTTCCAGTGCGAGCGCGATCTCCGCCTCGGTCTTGCCCACCCCGGCGAAAACGCTGCGGCGGACATCCGCCTTGGCCGCCAAAACCCGCCGGATTTCCCCGCCGCTGACCAGATCGAAAGCCGAACCCAAGTTGGCGAAGTGCCTGAGCACAGCCAAGTTGGAATTGGCCTTCATCGCGTAACAAAGCTGGACATCCAAGCCAGCCAGACTCTTGAGGAGACGCGCGTAATTGTCGGCCATCGTCGCCGCGCTGTAGACATAGGTCGGCGTCCCGTAGAGCTGGGCGACCGCGGCGAGGTCGACGGATTCACAGTGCAGACGCTGACTGACGTAGCGGAAGTGGTGCATGTTGATCAGGAAAAAGTCGTCAAAACCATCACGCTAGCGAGTTTCCCCTTGAAAAAACGACTCTAAATTTCCGGAATGCCGGGGTGTCGCGCTTTCTGAGAGCCCTTTGTCATCGCCCGGCGGTCCGTTTTGGACTGGCCCGGGATGGTCGGGGCCGGCTGCGCGACCCCCAGTTCGTCAGCTTTGTTGCCCAGAGCAATCGCAAGATGCTCGATACCGATTTCCATGACGCGGTCCTGCGCGGGCGCAAATTAGCCCGCCGGGCCTTCCAGATCCTGCTCGCGTTCGGCGGAGCTTGGATCGTGCTCGAAAGCGCCCGGGCCCTGTCGGTGTTCTGAGACGGGCGGGCTTTTAGCCGCTCACGCCTGGCACCACTCAACCCGCTCCGCCACCCGTGCTGTTGGAAGCATGCTGGAAAGCGCTGCGGAAACTGGCCTTCAGATAATCGCGATTCATCCGGGCGATGAAATCGTGTGAAATCAATTTCGGGCACGCCGCACTGCATTCGTAGTAATTGGTGCAGTTGCCGAAGCCCTGCTCTTCCATAGTGCCAACCATCGCCAGGACGCGGCGATCGCGCTCGACCTCGCCTTGGGGCAGCAACCCGAGATGCGAAACTTTCGCCGCGACAAAGAGCATGGCGCTCGCGTTCTTGCAGGCCGCGACACACGCGCCACAACCAATGCAGGCCGCCGCATCCATCGCGAGGTCTGCATTTTCCTTCGGGATCAGGGTCGCGTTGGCTTCGGGGGCGGAACCGGCGCGCGCCGTGATGAATCCACCCGACTTCATGATCTTGTCGAATCCGCTGCGGTCGGTGACCAGGTCCTTGACGATCGGAAAAGCGGTCGCGCGGAAAGGTTCGACGACGATCACATCGCCATCGTGGAACGTCCGCATGTAAAGCTGGCAGGTGGCGATCCCGCGGCCCGGACCGTGGGGCTTGCCATTGATGGTGCAGGAACACGTGCCGCAGATGCCTTCGCGACAATCGTGGGCAAAGGCAATGGGCTCCTCCCCTTTGCGGGTGAGCTCGTCGTTCACCATATCGAGCATCTCCAAAAAGGACATGTGCGGACTGAGGTCCTTCGCTGGATAATCAACGAATTTGCCCGGCTGATCCGGCCCCGCCTGACGCCAGACGCGGAGGGTGATGCTGAGCGCTTGCTGGGAATTATTGGCGACCATGGCGAAAGGATGTCAGCTCACTTGTAGTTGCGGACGCTCATCTTCACGGACTCGTAAGCCAGCGGTTCCTTGTTCAGCAACGGCGGCTTGCCCGGTCCCTGGAACTCCCAGGCGGCGACGTGCGCGAAGTTCTCGTCGTCGCGTTTGCATTCGCCATCGGGATATTGGTGTTCCTCGCGGAAATGCCCGCCGCAGCTTTCCTCGCGCGTCAGGGCATCGAGGCACATGAGTTCGCCGAGTTCGATAAAATCAGCCACGCGGCCCGCCTGCTCGAGCGATTGATTCAGCGCTTCACCGGAACCCGGCACATTGACGCTGGCCCAAAATTCTTCGCGCAGCTTGGGAAGCTCTTCCAAGGCTTTGCGCAGTCCCGCGGTATTGCGGGCCATGCCGCAGTATTCCCACATGATTTTGCCCAGGCGCTTGTGGAAATGGCTGACGGGCTGGGTGCCTTTGTTGCCGAGCAACTGTTTGGTCATCGAGCGGACATTTTCCTCCGCCGCCTTGAACTCCGGCGCATCCGTCGATGGCCGCGAAGCCGGTTTCTGGTCCGCGAGATAATTTCCCACGGTGTAAGGCACCACAAAATAGCCGTCGGCGAGGCCCTGCATGAGCGCGGAAGCTCCCAGCCGGTTCGCGCCGTGATCGGAAAAATTAGCCTCCCCGAGGACAAAGAGTCCCGGAAGATTGGACATCAGGTTATAGTCCACCCACAGCCCGCCCATCGTGTAATGCACGGCCGGGTAAATGCGCATCGGCGTCTGGTAGGCGCTTTCCCCGGTGATCTCGTGATAGATGTCGAAGAGATTGCCGTAGCGTTCGCGCACCATGTTTTCGCCCAGGCGGCGGATGGCATCCGAAAAATCGAGGTAAACCCCCGGCCCGCTCGTGCCCACTCCGCGGCCCTCGTCACACACGCGTTTCGCGGCGCGCGAGGCGATGTCGCGGGGACAAAGATTGCCGAAGGCGGGGTACATCCGTTCGAGATAATAATCGCGATCGGCTTCCGGAATGGAGTTCGGATCCTTGAGGCGGTCCTCCTTATTCTTCGGCACCCAGATGCGGCCGTCGTTGCGGAGCGATTCGGACATCAGGGTGAGCTTTGACTGATACTCGCCGCTGACCGGAATGCAGGTCGGGTGAATCTGCGTGTAACACGGATTCGCGAAACAGGCCCGGCGCTTGTACGCGCGCCAGATCGCGGTGGTGTTGGAGCCCCGCGCATAAGTCGAAAGATTGAAAACGTTGCCGTAGCCGCCCGTCGCCAGAACCACCGCATCGGCCGCATGCCGGCTGATCTCACCCGTGATGAGATCGCGCACAATGATCCCCTTGGCGTGGCCATCGATCACGACGAGATCGAGCATCTCGGAATTGGTGAACAGCTGCACGCCTCCCGAGCCGACCATGCGCATCAACGCTGAATAGGCGCCGAGCAGCAATTGCTGGCCCGTCTGGCCACGGGCATAGAAGGTCCGGCTGACCTGGGCGCCGCCAAAGGAACGATTGGCCAGCAACCCGCCGTACTCGCGGGCAAACGGCACTCCTTGCGCCACGCATTGGTCGATGATGTTCACCGAAACCTCGGCGAGCCGGTGTACGTTGGCTTCGCGCGAGCGGTAGTCGCCGCCTTTGATCGTGTCGTAGAACAACCGGTGCACACTGTCGCCGTCGTTTTGGTAATTCTTCGCCGCATTGATGCCGCCCTGCGCCGCGATCGAATGCGCGCGACGCGGACTGTCGTGGAACACGAAATTCTTCACCTTATACCCCAGCTCGGCGAGCGTCGCCGCGGCGGACGACCCTGCCAGACCGGCCCCGACCACGATCACGTCGTATTTCCGTTTGTTGGCCGGATTGATGAGCTTGATGTCCGTTTTGTATTTGCGCCACTTATCCGCAAGTGGACCGGGGGGAGTTTTGGATTCGAGTTTGGCCATGGCGAAACGTTACCGCGCTGCGGCCACGTGAGCCCCCGGACCGCGATAACCCTCGCGCAGTCCTTTGGCGCCGATGAGCACGGCGCCGGGGATGAGGAGATTGCCGAGAAAATAGGCGAGGCAGACGACCACCGCGACCTTGCGCAACGCGCCCGACCAGCGGCTCGAACGCAATCCGAAGGTCTGAAACAGGCTGTCGACTCCGTGCAGCAAGTGGAAACTCAGCAGCCCCACCGCGATAATATAGAAAACCGCCACAATCGGGTTCTGAAACCCGAGGATCACCATGCTGTGCACATCGAGCACTTCCGTCCCCTGCTTGACCACGGGAAAGCCCGCCACCCGGTAGTCACTGGTCATGAGATAGCCGGGGAGTCTTTCCTTGAAGTGTTCCTTGCCCGCAACCCCGAACGTGAAATGCGCCAGGTGATAGATCAAAAAGGCGAGGACGATATAACCGGTCCAGCGGACCGCCCGGGAAGCCAGCGAAGCGCGAATCCAAAGTTTCACGCCTGGCTGCGCTCCACGCGCCTGCTTGTTCTCCAGCGAAAGCATCGTCGCCGCCCAGATGTGAACAGCCACGGCCACAATCAGGACGATGCGGGCCACCCAAAGCCAGGGGCCCAGGTTATGCAGAAACTGCGCATAGCCATTGAGGTGGTCCGGATGCTGGAAAACCTGGAGGTTGCCGACGAGATGGCCGATCACGAAACCGATCAAGACCACGCCGGTGGCGGCCATGAGGAATTTCCGGCCAATCGAGGATTTAAACAAATTGCCAACAAGGCTCATTACGGAGGGTTTTGGGTCGAATCCGCGCCGAAAACGCGCAGCGGAGCTTCTTGGTAAGGCAAACCACCCAGTAATGTAAAGGTCTCCCCAGACGGCACGACCTCCCCCGCATGAATATAAGGCACCCTAACCCTTTTTAGAAGCGGCCCGCCGGGCATATCACCCAGGGCTGATCAACGCGCCAAAGGCTTGAGCAACGCAAATTTTCCGCTGGCGGCCGGAGCGATGAATTTCCGGCGGAACGCATTCACGCGGACTCCATCGCCAAACACCCGGGCGAGCGCCACTTCGATTTCGCGATGCGAGGCGGTTTCGTCCGCGACATAGTGAAAATCCCAGCGCGTCTCGCCGGTTTGCACCAGTGTGTAGTGCCAGCAGGCGAAATTTGCCGGCAGTGCCGCATCGATGTCTTCCGGTGAAACCAGCGAACCATCGGAGCGGAAATGCAGATTGCTTTCGCGGCCGAGGAGACGGAATCCCGCGGCACACTTTTGGACAATATCGCCGGTGTGGTAACGCAACAGCGGCATGGCCTCGCGGTCGCGGGTGGTCACATAAATCTGATAAACGTCCGGCAACTCCGCGCGCCAAGGCACGAGTTCAATGAATGCATTGGCATCGATCACCTGGGAGT
>CAMAPG010000019.1 GCA_945859965.1 Opitutus sp. GAS368
ACGTTTCTCGAACAGCAAGGTGGCAACGAGAATGATTTAGAGGCGTTTTCTCCAGCAGACGCATTTGCCGGTCAGGTAACAGTACCAGCAACCTGGACTCGAACTGCGCGAAGCCCGGCAGCTAGCTGGAGAGCGGGCTTGCCCCTGACCTCTCGTGGCGGGTTCGAGCCTTTCCCTTCCGTGTGTAACGTTCGCTTCCGCGTCCATCCCTGCGCCGCACGGTCCAGGTGGCTCGATTACCCGAAACCACTTTATGCCTGACAACCCCAAGCTGCCCGCCCGGGCCTGGCTGATCGTGGGACTCCTGTGGGTGGGCGGGTGCCTGAACTATCTCGACCGGGTGATCATCACGACGATGCGCACCTCGCTGCAGGCATCGATTCCGATGACCGAGGCGCAGTTCGGGCTTTTAACAACGGCCTTCCTGCTGGTTTATGGCGGGCTCAGCCCCTTCGCGGGCTATCTGGCCGACCGCTTCAGCCGTTCGCGGGTCATCATCACCAGTTTGTTCGTGTGGTCGCTGATCACTTGGCTGACCGCGCAGGCCAAAACCTATGAACAAATGCTCGTGACCCGCATGCTCATGGGCGTAAGCGAAGCCTGTTTCATTCCCGCCGCCCTGGCACTCGTCGCGGATTATCACCGGGGAGCGACGCGGTCGTTGGCGACCGGCTTTGTCCTGGGCGGTGTGATGATCGGAAGCGCCCTGGGCGGCCTGGGTGGCTGGATCGCGGAACGCTCCCACTGGAGCCATGCCTTCAGCCTCTTCGGCCTCATCGGCATTGTCTTCGCCTGCGTGCTGTTGGTCTTACTGCGCGATCCGCCGCGCGAAAATGGCGATCGCGCAACCCTCGCCCAGGCCGGCTCCACGGTTCGCCTCGGTGAGGCGATCAAAAGCCTGTTCAGCAGCCGGAACTTCATTCTCGCCTTTATCTACTGGGGCGTGCTCGGCATCGCGGCCTGGATGGTGATCGGCTGGATGCCGACCTACCTGCAGGAGCATTTTCATCTTCCCCAGGGCCGCGCCGGCTTGGTGGCCACGGTCTACGTCAACGTGGCTTCGCTCATCGGCCTGCTGGTCGGCGGACTCTGGGCCGACCGGTGGAGCCGGACCAATCCCCGCGCCTGCATTTATGTCACCGCCATCGGCCTGGGCATCGCCGTGCCCGCGATCCTGCTGGTATGCACCACGCCTCTGCTTCCGCTCGCGATTGTCGGGCTGGTGCTCTACGGACTGACGATCGCCTTCGCGAGCACCGAGATGATGCCGATCCTCTGCCTCATCCTCGACCCACGCTACATTGCCACTGGTTTTGGGGTCCTGAATTTATTCGCCTGCCTGGTGGGCGGAGCGACGACCTTTGCCGGCGGGGCCTTGCGCGATGCGCACATTGAAGTCAGCCGCTTGTTCCAAGCCGGCGCGGCGAGCATGGTGGTGTGCGCCGTGATGCTACTTTTCATCAAGCCCGGTGTGGCCGGCACTTCCATTCCGACTGGAAAACTGGATTGTTGATCAGAACAGCTGAACCCATTTGAGCGGGAGAAATGGCGGGAAATACTCCGGCCTCCCCTTTCGCCATTCTTACTTCCCCATGAATTCACCTGAATCCTCCGCTCTCGCCTGTGATTTTGCCCGGTCGTTTATCCGCTGGAGAAACGACACGACCAAAAAGGCGATGCTCACCGCTTCGCAGCCGCCGCCGACGTCATTAAACAACGTGCGCATGGCGCTGGAATGCCTCGCCACCGTCACGCGCCAGGGGCGGCAGACGGAGTTTGGCCTGGGCACGTCCTGCAAGACGGAAAACGTGTTCGTCGAGCGGGACATCTGGACCAAGCCGAATGCGGACATGTGCGCTGTGAGCAGCTCCGACCAGTTCATGATCGTCAAGCAGTGGGACAAGGTCGACAAGGGGGTCATGCTTTATCCGCCCAGCCTGGGCCCGCAGCCTCCGCGGCAGAGCATCGATCCCAAGCTGGCCTTTGAAACCCATTCGCTCGCCCTGCGCCGGCGGGCCGTCCGTCGAATCGACGCGATCGAGGAGACCATCAACCTCTTATTGAGCGACCGCGAAATGCTCTGCCGCACCACCTTCGCGATCGAGGGCGGAGAAATCACGATCGAGTATCCGGTGAAAACCGTGAACTTCAGCGAACGGCATCGCTACTACCAGGTCGACACCGGTCCCGTGCTGTTCTTCGACGAGCCGACGGGCCAGAGCCTGATCGAACACCTCCATCTGGCCTATGTCGCCCACCTCGGCGCGGATTGGGCGGAATTCATCATCAGCGCCCCGACTCCGCTCGAGGGTCATTCAGTATCCGTCCAGCATTTCAGCAGGATCCGCCGGGTGACGTCCCGCAACACGCTGTGGTTGGTTGAGGGCGCCTGATTTCAGTGCGACCTCGGTCGATTTTCAGACGGATTTGAACCACAAAGACACAAAGGGACAAAGAAAACCAAGGAAGGATTTTCAGACAAACCCATCTGCTCACCCTGATCGGCTGGATCGACTTTGTCCCTTTGTGTCTTTGCGGTTCAAAAATCCGGTTGCTTCAGGCTAGCGCTTTTTGCGCGGCGCGACGCAGTCGGCAAAGCCGTATTGGGCGATCGCGTCGCCCACCCGCTTGCGCTTCTCCGCGGGCGCGAGATCGGTCCGGCGCAGCACCTTGTGCGCAGCGTGTTCGAAGGCCCGCATCTGGATCGCCTTCTCCGCAAGCGTGTCGAGGCAGGCCCGCGGGAGTTTGATCACGCCTTCCGCGTTGGCGTGGATGACGTCGCCCGTCCGCACGGTGATCCCGCCGATCTTGATCGGCTTGTTCATCCGCCGCACCCGCAGGGCCGTGTGATGGATCGTGACGCCATGGCAGTAGGCCGCAAACGACGTGCTCAACAATCCGGGCACATCGCGAATGCCGCCGTCGGTCACGATCCCGACACACCCGACCGAGCGCAGCGTCTTCGCCATGCCGTCGCCGATCACACATTCGTGATCGGGACGCGAGCCCACGCACTTGACCACCCACACCGTCGGCACGTCCATCTGCCGCATTTCCTCGATCTGCTGCCAGTAGCCGGCCGCGTCCCCCTTGTTGCCGGGGGTACTGCTGTCCATTTCACAGGTCACGGCCACGCCGACCGTCGGCCCGAGCGTGGAGGTGACCGAATGAATCGAGCGGCCCATGTAATACTCGTGGGGCGGGGTCGGATCGATGTAGCCAATGGTATTGGCGAGCAAGGCGGTGTCGAAATCGCCCAGCTGTTCGAGGATTTCGCGGAGAGGATTGGTTTTCATGGGTTAAAAGTGTCGGGTTAAAAACGCCGGGGCTCAGGGCTGGCAGGTGAACGACGCGGGATCATACACGCCGATGGCCTTGAAAAAGAGAATCGCGAACTGCCGGTGTCCCGCCCCGTTCGGATGGATCGGATCGGCCAGCCACTCGCGCAACTGCGGAAGGTCCGGCCTGGCTTCCTGCCAAAACGTCCAGTGGTCGACCAGGATCACCTGCTCGGACTTCGCGACTTTCGCGATGATTTCATTCACGAGCGGAAGTTTCGCCAGCCGGGTTTTGGTACTTTCCTTTTCGGAATCGATCGGATTCGTCCGGTGGAGAATCGGGATCGCCCCAGCCGCGCGCACCTTGCCGATCATCTCGCGGACGTTGGCCACGAATTTCTCCGGGGTGGTCATGTCCTCCCTCGCATCGTTCATCCCGATCATGATCGAAACCACATCCGGCTTGAAGCGGAGCACCCGCCATTCGAAATCCCCCAGCAAGCCCGGAGTGCGTTCACCGGAAATCGCCGAGTTGATGAAAAAATCCCGCCGGCGATTCAGTTCCGTCCGCACGCGCTCCTGGATGATTTCCGGGTAGGAACGTTCGCGGCCGAGCCATTTGGCGCCGTGCGTGATCGAGTCACCCGTGATCACCCAGGTGAGTGGGTCTTTGGTCCGCGCCAGCTTGGCCCGGAGCGAGACCAGATCCGGCAGCGGCGCCACCGGCACGCCGGTCTCCGCCGCCGATCCGCGTATTCCCAGGCCGAGGAGTGCAACCAGGATGAGGGAGCGGAAAAACGTTTTCATAAAAGGATGAGGTTGGATCGTGACGCTCGGTCCACCGGCTGCACGCCAGAGGTGCTGGTCAGATTGCTGGACCGGATTTGGCCAACAGTTCACAGATGCGATTCGCATCATAAACGCAGCCGCCCCAGCTCCCGCCGCTGGCGTTTTGCAGCGCCGCCCAGAGGCGGGTGTCGTCCGGAATGTCGGGATGCATCTGAAGTTTATCCGTCACCGGCCGCTTCGCCAGGGTGGCGGCATCGACCGAAATCACATCGACGCTTCCCTGCAGTTTCACGGTGTCGATTTCGATCCGGATGATGTCGCCGTCCCGCAATTTTCCGAGCGGTCCTCCCGCCCAGGCCTCGGGACTGATGTGCCCAATGCACGCACCGGTGGAGACACCGGAAAACCGGCCGTCGGTGAGCAGCGCGACACGCTGGCCATTGGGCAGGTATTTCAACGCGGAGGTCACCTGGTAGGTTTCCGGCATGCCGATGGCGGGACCGATCCCGGCGAGAACGACCGTGTCGCCGGGTTTGATCGCATCGGCCTGCGTGGATTTGATCGCGGCGATGGCCGCGGCCTCGGAGCCGAAAACCCGGGCCGGTCCCTCGTGCCGGTAGATGCCGTTGGCATCGATCAGCTCGCGATTGATCGCCGTGCTTTTCACCAGCGCGCCCTCGGGGGCAAGGTTGCCGTGCAGGAAAGTGATGGTGCTGCTCATGCCCGCCTCCTTGGCCCGCGCCGGGGTGAGGATCACGCGCTGCGGATCGATCTTGTCGAGTTCGCGCAGCTTGCTGCGCAAGCGGGCGCGGCGTTCGGACTGTTCCCACCATTCGAGATTTTCACCGAGCGTCTGTCCGGTGACCGTCAGGGCCTCCAGCTTTAGCAGGCCGAGGTCGCGCAGCCGCAGCATCACCTCGGGCACTCCGCCGGCGAGAAACACCTGCACCGTGGCGAAATGGGTCGGCCCATTGGGCAGCACATCGACGAGACGCGGAACCTCGCGATTCACCCGCGCCCAATCCGCCGCGACCGGCCGGCGCAGGCCCGCGGCATGCGCGATCGCAGGCACGTGCAAAATCAAATTCGTGGATCCGCCAAAGGCTGCGTGCACCACCATCGCGTTGTGCAGCGCGGCGTCGGTGAGGATGTCAGCGGTTTTCAACCCGCGTTTTTCCAGGGCCATCACCGCCAGCGCCGACCGCCGCGCCATGTCCAGCCAGATGGCCGAGCCCGAAGGACTGAGCGCAGCGTGCGGCAGCGACAGGCCGAGCGCCTCCCCCACCACTTGGGACGAAGCCGCCGTGCCCATGAACTGGCAACCTCCGCCCGGCGAGCCGCAGGCTTTGCAGCCCATTTCCGCTGCGTAGCTCAGCTCGATCTCGCCGTGCGCAAAACGGGCCCCGAGCGTCTGCACTTTCGCCGTGTCCTCCGCTTCCTCGGAGAGCAGCGTCACTCCGCCGGGAATCAGCACGCTCGGCAGCTGCTTGGTCCCGGCCAGCGCCATCATCATCGCGGGCAGCCCCTTGTCGCAGGTCGCCACGCCCAGCACCCCGCGGCACGTGGGCAGCGAGCGGATAAGGCGGCGGAAAACCGTGGCGGCGTCGTTGCGGTACGGCAGGCTGTCGAGCATGCCCTTCGTGCCGTTGGTTCGGCCGTCGCACGGATCGCTCACGTAACCGGCAAATGGAATCGCGCCGTGCGCGCTCAGGGCGCGGGCCGCCTCTTCCATCAGCAGGCCCACTTCCCAGTGGCCCGTGTGGTAACCGAGCGCAATCGGGGAACCGTCGGGCGCGCGAATCCCGCCCTGGGTGCTGAGGATGAGAAATTCCTTCCCGAGCAATTTGCGCGGATCCCAGCCCATGCCGGCATTCTGCGTCAGGCCGAAGATGTTGCCGCTCGGCGCGGTCCGCAGCAGTTCGGCGCTGACCGGCAGCTCGCCCGACGGACCGGGCGCGGTCGTCTTCAGCGTGTAAATCGCCGGGTTGGACGAATCGAGAAAGTCGGGATGGGCCACGATTATTTGACGTCGTCGCGCGTGAGGACGCCGTTCACCAGCCGCATCGAACCGGGCGCGTTGCGATTGCGGAGGGCCACCGGCAGCAGCGCGTCGGGATAGTTTTGATAACAGACGGGACGCGCAAAACGCAGCAACGCCGCCGTGCCCACCGAGGTGAAACGCACATCGCTCGTCGCCGGATAGGGCCCGCCGTGGTTCATCGCGGGGCTCACTTCGACGCCGGTCGGAAACCCATTGAGCAGCAGCCGGCCCGCTTTCTGTTCCAACAGGGCCAGCAGCGGGGCCACGGAGGCGAAATCGGCCGCGTTGCCGTGGACGGTCGCCGTGAGCTGGCCTTCCAGCGTCCGCGCGCAGGCTTCCAACTCCGCGGACGTCTCGCCGAGAATCACCACGGTGAACGGGCCGAAGGCTTCCGTCGCCAGCGCCGGCTCGCGCAAAAAAGTTTTTGCGGACGTCACCGCTACAGAGGGCTGCCCCGCGGTTTTCGTCGCGGACGGCGCGGCCGCCGACGCGAGCACAGTCACGCCACCGATCGCGGTGACCTTGCCCTGGTTGTCCTTGAAGGCGCGTTCGATCCCGGGCGAAAGCATGGACGCGCACGGCGCCGCTTTCACCGCGGCCGAGAGGGCTTCCAGAAATTTCTCGGCCTCCGTCCCGCGCAGCGCGAAAACGAGCCCGGGCTTGGTACAGAATTGTCCGACGCCGAGCGTGAACGACTGAAAAAGCCCCTGGGCAATCGCCGGCCCGCGTTCCGCCATGGCTCCCGGCAACAGAAAGACGGGATTGAGCGAACTCATTTCCGCGAACACCGGGATCGGATGCAGGCGCGAAGCTGCCGCGTCGAAGAGCGCGCGGCCGGCCGTGTGCGATCCGGTGAAGCCGACTGCCGCGGTTGCCGGATGTTTGACCAACTCAACGCCGATCGTGGCCCCGCCGCCATGCACGAGGGAGAAAACGCCCGCGGGCAGTTTCACGGCCGCGACGGCCCGGACGATGGCGCCGCCCACGAGTTCAGCCGTTCCCGGATGCGAACGATGCGCCTTCACGACCACCGGACAGCCGGCGGCCAGGGCCGACGCGGTGTCACCACCCGCGACGGAAAACGCGAAGGGAAAATTGCTCGAACCAAAGACCACCACCGGTCCCACCGGCAGCAGCATCCGGCGCAAATCGGGCCGCGGCAGCGGTTGCCGGTCGGGCAGCGCGGTGTCGATGCGCGCATCGATCCAGGAGCCCTCGCGGACCACCTGGGCGAACAAGCGCAGCTGTCCGCACGTGCGGGCGCGCTCGCCGGTCAGCCGCGCGAGCGGCAGGCCCGTCTCCAAATGACAGCGCTGCAACAAGGCATCGCCGAGTTGTTCGATCTCCGTGGCGATGGCGTCCAACAGTTGCGCCCGGGTCTCCGCCGGAACTGCGCGATAGACGGCAAAAGCCTCCGTCGCGGCCTGGAGCGCATTCGCCGCTTCCTTCGACGAAGCCTCGTGAAAAGCCGGCTCGATCGCCGCACCCGTGGCCGGATTGATGGCTTGGAACGTCGCGCCGCCCGGCGCGCCCGGCTTGCCAGCGAGCAAGCTTCGACCGTGAAGTGTCATGGCGGATTATCCGACGAAATTGACCAGAGTGCCAATCGTTCCGATCGTTATCCGGATCTCATCCCCCGCTTCGAGGGTGAACGCATCGGGCGGCACGATGCCGGTCCCGGTCATGAGATAACAGCCGTACGGAAAACGGTTCTCGCGGAAAAGCCATTCGGCGAGCGAAGGCAGCGGACGTTTGATCTGGCCCACGGTGGTCTGGCCGGAGAAGCCGACCTTCCCGCTGCGGAGAATCTCAATCGCAATCACCGTGGCGCCGCCCGGCAATTCATCGCTGACCACTAGGCAGGGCCCGAGCGCCGCGCTGCGGTCGTACATTTTCGCCTGCGGCAGATAGAGCGGATTCTCGCCCTCGATGTCGCGCGAGGACATGTCGTTGCCGATGGTATAGCCGAAGATCCGGCCGCTGGCGTTGATCGCAAGGGTCAGCTCGGGCTCCGGCACGTTCCACTTGGAATCGGCGCGGATCCGGACGTCGGCGCCCGGTGCGGCAACCCGGTGCGGGGTCGACTTGAAAAAGAGCTCGGGACGATCCGCCTCGTAGACGCGGTCGTAGAAACTGCCGCCACCGGCGACCTTCGACTCCTCCATCCGCGCCGTGCGGCTGCGGAAATAGGTCACGCCGGCCGCCCAGACTTCCTGGGATTGGAGCGGCGCGAGCAGATTGCCCAGTTGCGCCAGCGGCTGGCCCTGGGCGGCCTGATCCCGCAGCAGTCGCCCGGGATCGGTGGCGGAAAAAAGCCGATCGAAGGTAAACGATCGGGGAAGCAAGGTGAACTGCTGGTCGCGCTCGAGGGCGAGTCCATCGGGGGTAGAATAGAGTTTCATGCTGTTTCCTGCAGAGTGTCCGTCGGCACGGAGGAATCCGGCCGATCACTTACCAAGGTATACGGACATAGCCAAGGCAGCACACCGAATGGCCACTTTCAACGACTAAACCGGATGCAATGCCGGCGGGAATCGACGTCCCGTAAACCCAGGGTAATTGGAGTCCGAGCCGCAAGGCGGTCTAGTCGCCGTCGCAGCAACCTCCTCCATTGCTGAACAGGGGCCTCCGATGGCGACAGTTACTTCGGGTTGATCCTGCCAATCCTCAGCCAGGGTGTGGTATTGCTTGTGGCCGGTTCTTTGTTTTCACCACCGAGAGCGTAAAGCCGGTCTCCCATGATCACGAGATCGATATCATTTGTCGGCATGGGCATCAAACTCGGGAGTCGCTGCCACCCATCTGTCTTGGTGTCATACACCAGGACGAACGGACAATAATGCGCGGCATGAAATTTGGTTCCGCGCCATTGCTCGAGCGCCTCACGACTGAAATCGCCTTCCTTCGGAGCATGACCGCCGGCAACGATAATATAGCGATCCTTGTAAACACAGCTGTCAAATCCTGCCAATGTATAGGGCAGAGCAGCCTTGGCCTTCCACTCGTACGTCTCGGGATTGAATTCCCAAACCTCATTAAACTGCACTCGATCCGGCTGCTTTGCCGGCTGGCCCGCCTGCCGTGGGTAAAAGTGACTGCCGCCCATCAGATAGATCTTCCCGTTCACAGCAGCGGCGCTGCTCCAACCGCGGGACAGACCGGGAATTGCCGCCACGATTTTCCACGGCTCCTTGGGGTTGGCGCTATCCCAAGCTTCCACGCTCGAGATGGTTTGTAATCCTGTCATCGTGCCCACTCCCCCGCCAAAGACAAAAGCCCGTTTGCCAACCGCAGCGCTTGGCGCCCAACCGCGCGCTTCATTGAGACTGGGAATCTCACTCCAGCGATACTGCCCGCCTCGAAAGGTCAGACGGTAGCATTTCCCATGCACTCCACCCAAGCCCTTCGACCGGCCCCCGATCGCCAAATAGTCGTTTCCCAACTCGGTCCCCTCGCCATAGGTCTGACCGATCGGCCCATTTGGCCCCCGTGACCACCAATTGGTCACCGGATCATAAATATAGGTGGTATCCATTTCCCCCCATGGCTGACGCATGCCAAATGCGCTTATCACCTTTCCGCCCATCACGGTCGCCATCGAGCCTTTTCTAAATTCCGGAATGTTCGGGCCGATTTCCCAGCTGATGTCAGTAATATCGGCTTGCCTGCCAGCAGCGGACGCCTGCGCGGCACTCCCCAGGGAAGATGCCATCACACCCAATAGGATATATTTTTTAATCATAATTTTGGATTCCAAGGGGGCTGTGGAAACCAAGCCGTTTCAGCGTGCAGCGCGGCAGGCCGGGACAACGCGGGGCTTCTTTTCAGGGGTGCAGATGAGCGGATGACCCGAGGCAAAGATCTGATGATACGAGAAGGTGACGAATTTGGCGCCGACGATCACGCTGAAGAGAACGATCCAAGGCAGGTTACTGGGCCGCGTCGCTGACGTAGACCGCGTAGAGCCGCGCATCCTCGGGCCGCACGCCCGTGAAATCGATGCTGAGGTGCACCGACCGCCCCGCCGGGAGCGCCCGGCCGCCTCCCCACGAAACCGCCGTGCGCAGGCCGTTGGCCGTCACCACCGCTGCCTGAGCTCCGCTGTAGCCGGCGATGGGCTTGAAGCCTTCGTCGAGCAGGCTGACCCGCATCTGGGTGTATTCGCCCAAGCCACTGGCGTTGACAAATACGTTCGCCGCTCCGCCCGTCGACCGGACCAGGCAGGAAATCGTCTGTGCCAGGGTCGGCTTGAAGGGAATCAGCGCACCGAGGCGGTCCCGCGGCCACGTGACCAGGCGGACGCCGCTGCCAATGTTACCGCGCCACAGCGAATACCAGTAAAAGGTCTCGTCGCCGACATTCTCCATGCCCTGTCCCTGCATCAAGGCCGGGGCCACGCCCACGGGGCTTTCCGGCTGCTCGCGCGCGGGGATAAAGCGGAAGTTCGGGATCGGCTCCTGAAAATGTATGCCGTCATGCGTCACCGCGAGACCGAGATCGATCACCGTTTTGCGGCGGTCGCCCGTGGCTTCGCCGCGCCACTGGCCGTAGATGCCGAGCAGCACGTTGCCGCGGTTCCAGAGGGCCGCGCCGAGGTGGATTTCTTCATACTGGTGGAGCTTGTCGTCGGAGCTCGGTCCGCTCAGGTCCGTGCCACGATCCAGGCCGACGGCGCCGGACGGCGACCAGGTTTCGAAATCCGCGGAGACAAACGTCACGAGGCGGCGGACTGGCACGGCGTGGTGCGCCGTGAGGGTTGCCTGCCCATTAACGTAAAAGAGTCCCTGGTGCTTCGCGATGCCGGCCATCTCGAGGAACTGGCCGATGGGATTCTTTGGCGACGGCACCCAGTGCAGGCCGTCCGCGCTGAACGCGACGCAGAATTTCATACCGGTCTCGTAGTTCGCCTCGTAGGCCATCTTGAACCGGCGGCTGGCGTCCGGATCCTCCGGATCATAGACGATGGCGCAAGTGGACCAGAGGTTCGGCACCGGGAAATCGACAATGTTGTTTTTCTTCGAGCCGTTGAATTCCACCAGGCCGAGTTCGGGCTTCACCCAATTCACGCCGTCCTTGCTCGTCGCATAGGAGAGCGCGCAGAGCTTCCGCTCGAAACCCGGCAGCGGCCGCATCGGGCCGTGGTTGCCGTTGTACCAGAGGTGAAACGTGTCGCCGATGCGGATCACCGTGCCGTAATACAGCAGGGATTCGTCGTGCGAGCCGGGAGGACCGGGCGGCAGCACGAGGCGGGATTTCTGGCCGATGAACAAACGGGTTTCGACGTTGCTCTTGAAGGGGAAGGCCCGGTCGTCGAACGCGAACAGCACCGCCTCGGCAAACGGACCGGGAGCGGCCGCGCCGGGCAGAAGAATGGAGCCCGGACCAGGTCCGTTGACCGCCGTCGTGGCGGCCAGGGTCTTGGATCCGCCGGCCGAAAGTCCCGCGATGAGCAGAAGCGAAAGGAGATAGCGTTTGTGCATGATCATAGTCTTCCCGTGTTTGATTTTCTTTGGGGGTTTGGGGCGCACCTCAATCCACGGCCGGTCCAATCGGACGGATGCGGGTTGAAATAAGAACCGTTCCAAGCGACGGCGTCGAGGGCGTGGTCCGTCGAAGCGGCCTCCGACCGGACAGGAGTACAAAGCAAAAAAGATCGCCCGGAAACTGGCTGACAGGGCCCAAATCCCCGTCAGCCAGTTCGCCAGACGATCAATCCAACGTTACCACCTAAAGCGAACAGTCAGGCGGGTCGCCATCGGATCCGATGTCGCCGCGAGGCCGGGGGTCACCACAGCCACGAGGTACCGCTTGTTTGTGAGATTATCGATGTTGAACTGGGCGGACCAGCGCTTGTTGAAGCTATAGCTGGCGAACACCGACGCGGTCAGGGGATAGTCGACCATGTAGGTGATGTTCCGCTTGGCGGACTGATCCATCACCGCGCCGCCGAGCATCAGCCCTTTGGCCGGGCCGGTCGACCAGGTGTTTTTCAGTATCACGCTGTACTTCTTGGGGGCAAAGTCGACGGCCTGAAGCGAGGGATTCGCCGCCGTCGCGGAAGTGCCGTCCGAGTAGGTGACAATCAAGTCGGCATGGCCACTCGTGTAACTCAACCGGGTGCCATAATCCAATTCCCAGCCCTTCGAGGTGTCCTGGGCGGAAATGATCTGGCCCGGATTACCGCTGGGGAGAATACCGTTCGTCTTGATGTTGGTCAGCGCCATGTCGTAGTGCGCCAAGGTCCCATAGATCGTCACGGTTTCGGAAAGCTTGTGGTTCGCCTTGATACCGAACTCCTGGAGCTTGCCTTCCTGATTGCCGGCGGGGGCGCCGAGCTGGTCACCGGCGACAAAGCGGTCGGCGAAGCCGGTTTGGACAAATATATTCTGGGCATCCGTGTAGTACGCAGAGAGGGTCGGGAGGATCTTAACCACGATGCCGTACTTGTGTACCTTGAAGTGTTTTTTGTTACGGTCGGTGACCACCCTGGTGACGTTGTTCAGGCTCGTGCCGCCCGGATTGAACCAGCGCAGGCCGCCGACGAGAACAACCCGATCCTTCAGCAGTGAGAGATTCTCCTGGAAGTAGTAGGACATCAACAGCGGCCGGTTCACGGTGTCGGTTTGGTGCGGCAGGCCGGCGCCCGGCTGGCGCTGGCCAAAGAAGGCCGCATCGGCCGTCCAGTCCGGATTACGCGAGTCGATGGTCGGCGGGGTGTTCACCGACTGTTGCTGCTGACTGTACGTGGTCGCCCCGTCCACCCCGACCGTGGTGTCCAGCCCAAAGCCGGACATCTGGAGATGATGCAGATAGTCCAACTGCAGGTTGTGATTCACCTTCTCGATGAAGAAGGGAATGTCCTGCCGGGAGACCGTGTAGTTATCGGCGGCCACGGCGATGCTGCGCACATGGCGCCGGTGTTCCCGGATGCTGCTGCCGGAATAATAGAAGCGGGCGTTGCCGTTTTCGGACAGCTTCGTCAGAAACTGCAGATCGATGTAGCTGTCCTCGTCATCCCAGAGATTGTTCTTCCTCTGCGAGGGCGAGAAGCTCTTCGTCGAATACTGGTTGATCTGCGCATTGACGGTGGAGGTGAGGTCGATGAAATCGTTGTAATAGAGGCGGCTGTTGTCGCGGAAATAGTACGCGTTCACGAGCAGGCTGGAGGTCGATCCGAAGTAAACGGAGAACGCACCGCCGATGAATTTCTGCTCGAGCATCTCGACTTCCTTCTCCCGGTCGCCGCGCAGGCCGCCAACCGTGAAACGGTAGTTGATCTTCACATCCGAGTGGTCGATCAGTGGACCGGACGTGTTGGCCGAGCCGCGGAGGTAGTTCTTCTCACCCAGCGTCACCTGGGCTTCAGTCGAGCGCGTCGAGGTGGGCTGGTAGGAGACGAGGTTGACCGCGCCGCCCAAGAAGCTGTTGTTGCCAAGCATCATGGCCGCTGGGCCTTTGATGACCTCAATGCGGGTGACGTCATACATGGGGTTCGTCCGGTTGGCGTTTTTCGTCACGCCATTGCGCATGGCCTGCTCGGTGCGGAACCCGCGGATGTTGAAGTCGTCGGAGATCGTGGTGTTCTGCGTCACGCCGCTGACGCCAAAACGGACCGCTTGGGAAACCACGGTCGCATTGAGGTCGTCGAGTACCTCCTTGTTGATGATTGTGATGTTCGCCGGGATCTCGATGAGGGATTTGGCGGAACGGCTGCCGACCAGGGTTTGCTGGCCGGAGTAGCCGGTCTCGGTTCCCTCAGTCACCACGAAGGGCGACAAATTCGTGACCTCCTCGGTCGTGGCGGCGGGCTTGGGGGCGATTTGCGAGTGAGCGGGGGTCAAAGCGGCACTGAGTGCCGCGCACATTATCAAAATTCGACCAAGAAGGGTGTTGGTAGGATTCATGGGAGGTTTGTTGTCAGTCGGTAGGGAGTGTCGGGGCAGGGTAATAACTATGCTGTTTCAAGGAAAGTGATCGCCGGTTTACCAGCAAGGGTGCGGAGCTGCTCTGTTTAACACACCAGCGGGTTGGTTCAGCCTTGGGAAAGCCGGTCGTTCAACGCACCTCAAAGGAATACATTTTAGCCGCCCGCAGGCGGAACTTGAAGCGGACCGGCCGGCCTTGCAGCGCGGACAAATCCGCCGCGCGCTTCCATCGAACCGGGGTGCGCAGCCCATTGGCGCCCGCGTGCGCTGCGCGGTCGTCGCCGGAGAAACCGGGAATGGGCAGCCCGTTCGCGTCGAGAATCTCCACCGCGAACTCACCGCCGGAGGCGTCGGCATTCACGAGCAATTCCTTGCCCGCCAGCACGAGCGGCTGGGTCAGGATCGTGCCTTCAGCCTGCTCGGCGACATAGCCGGCAAACCGGTCCGCTGGCAGCGTGGCCAGGGCCAGGAAGCCATCCCGCCAGGTGGTGTGCGGGGCGTTCGAGGCGCCATAGTAGAGCTGGATCTCGTCGCCGCGAATGACCGGAGTCACACCGGCATAGACGCACCCGGAATCGTAATCGCCCGGAGTCGGGGAATTGGGAATCAGCGCATGTCCGGGATCGATGCGTTGCCAGAGAACCGTATCCGGGCTCCACGCCAACTCGCACTGCACGAGGTCGGTCCGGGTGTTGATGACCATCACCAGGCCCAGGTAAACGCCGGCGTAGGGAAAGATGGGCATTGCATAGGTCTGGTTTTCCCCCGTGCCCCGCATCACTTCCACCGCGCGGCTCCAGCGCGTGAAGTCAGTGCTCTCCGTCCGCATCACGAGCCGCTCGCCGGCCAGCCAGCGGCGGGTGATCCCGACATATTTGCCCAGCTCCGGCGCCCAGATGGCATTGTTGTGCGTGTCGCCATCGACCCCGACTTCCGGGCAAATCAGGGGCTCCGCCCAGTGGATTCCGTCCGGGGAAAATGCGACCTGGAACTGGCGCTTCTGTCCCGGGATCTGCTGCCCGCCGAACAGCTTGTAGCGCCGCGCCGGATCCTTCTCCTGCCCATCGCGCAGCACGCCCCCTCCGTGACTGCAACGCACCACGAGATTGTTGGCCTTGCTGCCGTTGAAATCGATGAGGTTCAACGCCGGCTTGTCCCAGTGGATCCCGTCCGACGAAGTCGCATAGCACAGCCCCATCTCGCGGGTCGGCGTCGAATGGTAGCGAACCTCCGGCCGTTTTGGCACCGGCGTCCCAGTCGTCAATTCGTCGACGATGAAAGGACTGTACCACAGCTGGTAGCGCCGGGTGGCTTCATCATAGGTGACATTCACATATACGTTGTCGAAACGCACCTCCCAGGGCCGGTCCTCCTTGAAGAGCGGATTCGCCGGATGTTTGGTGACCGTGCCCACCCGGAGGCGGACATTGTCGACCCGCTCGACGACGCGATCGTCGAGCAGCAGGTACTTGCGGGAGGCCGGCGCCGCGCTGGCGCCCGCGGCGCCCAAGCAACAGCCAAGTAACGCAAGGACGAACGCCGCCGGGCGGCCGCCGATTTCGAGGAATTTATTTTTCAAGGGAAAAGGCAGGAGGAATTGCAATGCACGGGTTCAGCGCAGACGAAACCCGTAGAGATTGGAGTCGAGCATCTCGATAAAGAGCACGACCTGCTTGCCCTGCAGGGCCTTCAGGCTAGCGCCATGCTTGAACTGCACCGTGTGCTCGATGCTGTTCGCTTCCACCGGAACGCAGTCGTCGCGCGTGAATCCCGGGAGCACGTTTTGCTCCATCAAGTGCGGATCGATGCTGTAAGTCGTATTTTTGAGCGTGAGCACCGGCTTGTACTCCGCGATCCCCACCCTCACCCGCCCGCGGGTCGCATCCACATTGAGTTGCAGCGTGTCGCCGGTCACCACGAACGGTTTCGTGATCAACGTTTCCAGCTGCGTGTTCGCCCGCAGGCTCACGTACCGGTTGTGCTTCTGCGTGTAGAGCGCGATCTGGCTGCGCCGCAGCCGGTCGCTATAATAGGAGCGCTGCTTCACGCCGGCCCCCGTGCTCAAGTGATCGCCATCGATGACCGCGGCATAAAACCAGTCCTCATCCTCCACGCGCACCGGTGGAGTCAGGCCGATGACCAGCCGGTCATAGCTGTCTTCCTCCGTGCCATGCGGAATCCAGGCTTCGCGGCTGGCCTTGCGATCCCAGGTGCGGCCGCCATCGCGGCTGATCGTGATCCGCATTTCATTCGTGCCCTTCCGCGCCCATGGCCAGACGTTGGGATGCGCGGCGGTCTTGGGCCAGGGCCAGCCGGAGGCGGGGTCTCCCGGTTTTTTGTCCATCACCGGACCACCATCCGGAGTGGTGCGATCCGAGTGGAACCAGCTCAGCAAACCGAGGATGACCCCCTCGGAAGGAAACGCGATCACCCCCATCGGCTCGTCATACAGGTCCGGGCGATGCGGGTCGTCCGCATCCGGGGTCAGCACGATCTCCGAGCGCCAGGTCTTGAGGTCCTTGGAGGCAAAGCGCGCGATTTCCCGGGAGGGCAGCCAGTGCGGCACGGCGTTCTGGACCAGACCCACCCATTCTCCGTTTAGTTCATCCCAAAAATCCAACGCCCCGCCGCGCGTGCTGAACGTTCCACCCGCAGGGATCAGCTTGCTCCGCCAGTCCCGGTCATGAATGAAGTCCGGAATCTCCGCCGCAAAATAGGCCTTCCCTCCAGTGGAGATCGCGTAACGGCGGGACGGGTCGGCCACGCTCCCGCCGTGCCCGAGATCGGTGATGCTGAAAGGCACGCCCAGGTTGTTCTCCTTGCTGCTGCCCACGGGTGATGGAAACGGCGGGAATTTTACCCAATCGGCGCCCATCGGAGCGTCCTCCAACCCAAGGTTGGGTTTTTCCCAGTGAATCCCGTCCTTGCTCGTGGCATAGGCGCTGGCGACCACGTACTGTTGCGCGCGATCGCGCGGCCGCGAATCGGGCACCCGGGTCCGCCAGGCGCCATCGGCATACACCACAGCTTCCGACCGGGCCGAGCGCGCATCCGTATCGGGGATCCACCAGATCGCGTTATAGTAGCCGACGAACGTGCCATCCGCCTTGCGCGCAAAATAGCTTGGGGCGACGCCGTTGCTTTCCCATGGCTTGTCGTGGGCAATCACCACCCCCCTTGCGCGCGGATGATGGACCACGCGATCTAGGCCGGTGCCGCGCGCAATCGCGTGGTCGTCGATGAAGAACTGCCAGTGCCGGGCATCCAGGTCCGCCGCCCGCGCACCGTGCGCCAGGCCGGCGATTAAAAACAATAGGCCAATCTGTAATCTCATGGGGGTATGCATAATGTTGGAACGAACCGGCGATCCGCTGCAACACGGGGATGCGGCCGATCGGGGTGTCTGGGTTGAACCGCGCCTCACGCGACCTGCGCGTAGTGTTTCTCAAACTGGCGGCGACAGATGGCCGACTCCTCCTCGGTCAGCCCAAGGTAAGGCGGAAGCATCCGGTTCGAGAACTGCGGATTCCTCAGCCAGAGGAAGGTCTTGTCGTAACTCCCGTCGATCATGGAACGCTTGCAGTGGCCAAACAGCACCTTGCCCACTTCGTTGAGGAAAATATGGATGCGAAACAGCGCGTCCTTGTCCTTTTTTCCGCCCGCCTCGAAAAAGTCCCAGGTCATTTTTGGAAAGAGCGCGTCGTAGCTGCAGAGCAGCGAGCACTCGCCGAGCAGCGAACCGAACGCAAATCCGCCCTCGAGGAAGAAGTGCTGGAGCCCGCCCGAGTGCTTCATCAGATCGGCCACCCGCGCGTAATCCGACGTGCTGTTCTTGGTCGCAACGAGGTTGGGCACCTCGTCCATGATCCGGCGGTATTCCGCGCCGTTGATGATGTGCTTCGTCCGGGGCAGGTTGTAATGCAGGAACCGGCAGTCCGGAAAGGCACCGCAGACGGATTTGAAGAAGACCATGATTTCCTGGCTGTCGAGCATGCCCCAGGACGGCAGGGAAATCTGGAACATCCGGATCCCCTGCTCGCGGCACCAGGCGATCCGCTCGATGATCTGGCCCATCGAGAGCGAAATGATGCCAATCTGAGGATCGAGCCCCGGCTTGACCGTCAGGCGCGCAAAGAGCGTAACCACTTCCTTGAACTGCGAGTCGGTCAGGGCATAGCCCTCCCCGGCCGTGCCCATCAGGTAGAGGTTTTTGTAGCCGCCATCGAGCGCCTCGCCGACGTGCTGTTCAAACACCGGGACATCGAGTTTGAAATCCTTCGTCCAGGGCAGCATGCAGGCGGCCAGATTCGAGCGCGGGTAACGGGTGGGGGTATTCATAAATTCAAGTGCGGGCGCACAGGGGTTTGGGGTGAGACAGGCCGGCCGGGGTGGGATTCAAATCCGCCGTGGACGGCGGACTTTCGGAAACCCATCGCACCTCTTCCCCGCCCCGGCGCAAGGCGGGGCCGCTGCCCCGGCAACCGAACCAGTCGATGGGCTTTCCATCTGGCTTAGCCTTCGCCCTGGCGTTCGCCGGAGCCGGGGATGAAGGGGAACATTTTCGGCAGGTCGTCATGCCACACCAGTCCCGCGCCGGGCTTGGTCGGTGGCAGGAGGTGACCTTTCTCCAACCGCAACGGCTCGGCCAGGATCGCCTTCTGCAATTCCGTCCGGATCGACATGATTTCGATCAGCTGGCAGGCGTGCCGCGCAAAAGCCAGGTGGAGGCCGAACATCATGCCCGCGCCGAGGCTCGGATTGTGCATGACCACCCGGACATTGTGCGCTTCGGCCGCCGCGATGATTTCCAGGGTCTTCGTGATTCCTCCGTGGTAACCGACATCCGGCTGGGCCACATCGAGCGCCTCCTGCCGGAAGTAATTCATGAAATCGTAAAGCCCGAGAAACCCCTCGCCGCCGCCGATCGGCGTGGCGGATTCCTGCCGCAGCAGTGCATACCCCTCGGGATCGTTGAACGGCAGCGGTTCCTCGAAGAAAAGAATGCGGTGCCGCTCCATGGCCTGGGCCACCTGCAGCGCGGTCTTCCGCGTCCAGGGGCGGGTCACTGCGCCCTGGTGGCCGTCGATGATGATATCGACGGACGGACCGACCGCCTGGCGAAACGCCGCGAACTTCTCCTCCTCCTGGCGCACGGTCGCATCCATGGAAAGGCTCCCGTAAGGCTGGCCCGAGTAGCCCGTGGCGAGCTTGAAGGCGGTGAAGCCGGCCGCCACGAAACCCTGGACGGCCTCGAGGGTGCGGTCCAGCGGCAGAAAGCAACTGGCACCGGTGGCGTAAACCCGGACCTGGTCGTTGGCCAGGCCGCCGAGCAGCTCGAACAACGGCACATTGTGCAGCTTCGCCTTCAAATCCCACAGGGCGTTGTCCAGCGCACTGATCACGCTCAGGGCCACGCCGCTGCGGCCCCAGAAA
>CAMAPG010000020.1 GCA_945859965.1 Opitutus sp. GAS368
GTCGGCGCGAAAATCATATCGGGTGAACCCACTCACGCAGACGGTGTTGGACTGCGGCAACCGGTCATGTCCCCACGTAGCCCTAACCGTGTGCCGGGGTTGAAACGACCCGGGTCATGGCGATGTCGTAAAAACCCAGCGTGGCTGAAACCCGGCCGTCGGCCCAATCGACCTTGACGCCCATTTCCCGCATCTTGCCTTGTTGCGGCTCCGCGATGCCGCCGTCGATCAGGCGGACAGTTTGCACCGCCATCGTCGTCGATTCGAGGGCATAGAGCGCAACGTCCCGGGTCACCGCGTACACCAGCCCCACGCGATAGAAGAATTCCTGGTGACGCTGTTCGCTCCGCGGCGTGAAGGTGACGGGAGGCGGTGTGGTCAGAATATCCTGCGACTCGACGGGCGGGCAGCGCCATGACGGCATCGGTGAGCAAATCGAGTTTTCCCTGCGCCGTGAGCGCTTCGGCGGCATTCGGACTCTCTTCTATGACGCGCAGGGAGGTCAAATCCCCTAGCGGATCAACGGGGGAAACGCGATTTCGTCGCAAAAGATCCAGCGCGACATGGCGGGCCACCCGGAAAAGAAAAGCCTTGGCGAAACGGATCGGCTGCGTGGTCCGCGCCCGCCACAGCCGCAGATAGGATTCCTGGACCACGTCGTCGACATCCACCCGCCTTGGGAAACGATCCGCGCAGGTACGATTTCAACGAGGCGTCATGCGGATAGACTTCATGCACGAACCAATGCTCTTTCTCGGCATACTGTGGGGGTTCAGACGACGAAGGATTCACAGCGGGGAACCGGACTGATCTTTGGGAGGCTTGCGCGTTAGGCGAACGGATTTCAAGCCGGAGCTGGAACAACGTTGCGACTGGGAAAGATATTCTTCTTTTCTTGGCCTTCCTTTCGTTGTTTTCACACTTCTCACAACCTATGAAACTCGCCCTCGCTGCCCTGATTGGACTCGCCACCCTCGCTCCGCTCCACGCCAAGGAGGTCCGCCCGGGGAAGGTCACGATGTCGGACCCTGTCGTGGTTGCGGTGTCCGCACCGGGCGAAACCCGCTGGGGGCGCCATCAATTCGTTTCCCTGTCACCCTATCCCGGCAACCGCATCCTGCTGCGCTTCCATGCGGAAGAGGACGCGGTAAACGCCTATGGCTCGGGCCAGCCGACCCTGATTTCGGCCGACGGCGGCCGCACCTGGCAGAACTTCCAGGAAGAAGGCCTCCCAACGTCGGGACTGTGCTGCGAAGTGCTCAACGGCGAATTTCTCGCCGTTCCCGCCACCAAACCGCTCGATGTCGCCGCCGCCAAGCTCACCCTCCCCAAGCCGGTCGGCGAATTCTACGCGTACCGTCCGATCCATTTCTACCGCGCCGACCAAGCCGCACCGGAAATCCAGGCCTATTTGAGCAAACAGCCCGCGATGCGCTGGACGCCAGAGATCAAAAAATGGCTGCCCGAGGAGGTTTCCTTCGAGATGCGCGACCGCCTGATCTGGGTCGCCGGCGGCCATGAAGGTGGCCTCGTTTCCGGCACCTGGTTTGAACGTTCGCCGATCCGGGTTGGCCACGACCTCGTGTTTGCCGAATACCGCGCCAGTTACCTCGCTGCGGACGGCTCCGTGCCGAAGGGCAACGGCGTGACCTGCATGGCGTCCCATGACAACGGCCGCACGTGGGAGCAACGCGGCACCATCGCGTTCCCCGACGCCATTCCCGGCGAAGTGCATAGCATGATGGAACCGGTGCTGGTAAAAAATGCCCTCGGCCAGCTGGTCTGCGTGATTCGTCGCGCCGATCAAAACCAGAAATCCATGGTGATCACGTTTTCAAAAGATCGCGGCCGGAGCTGGGAAACGCCGCGACCCATGACCGAACTCGGCAACTATGGCGTCATGCCCGCGCTCCTCCAGCTCGAAGGCGGACCGCTGATCCTTTCCTACGGGCGGCCCGGAGTGCACCTCACATTCTCGTGGGACGGCTCCGGCCGGCAGTGGGACAAGCCTCTCACCCTGGTGAAAGGCGATCCGGAAAAGCTCAACAACAAGACCGACGGTTACACCGTGATGTTTCCGCTCGGCAAAAACGAATTCCTGATCGGGTACACCGATTTCGAACACGTCGACGCCAAAGGCCAGAAACGCAAAGCGATCCTGGTGCGCCGGATTCAGGTTGGCGAAAACCGCTGACCCTTCTCCGAAAGCTGATCAAACACGAAGAAGCGAAGGAGCAAAGCGATCCTTGGCTGCTTCGCTTCTTGGTGTTCAATGCTTCGGATTTAACACTCGGGAGAACAGCTTTCTAGCCAACACCTTTTCCCTCTGCCTTCCTCGTTTACCCCTATGAATCCCCTTCATTTGTCCCGCCGTTCCTTCCTCAAGCGTACCTCAATCGTGTCGGCCGCCATGGCTTTCCCCGCCATCCTGCGCGCGCAGGCCGGCACCACGCCGAACAACCGCCTGAATGTCGCACTCGTCGGGGTCGGCGGCCGCGGGCGCGCCGCCGTCGCGGGGATGAAGGGTGAAAACATCGTGGCTTTCTGCGACGTCGACGACGACCGCGCCTCCCAGACGTACAAGGAGTTTCCCGATGTGCCGCAGTTTCGCGATTACCGCCGCATGCTCGACCAGCTCGGCAACCGCATCGATGCCGTCACCATCTCCACGCCCGATCACATGCACTTCCCCATCGCGATGGCCGCGATGTCGCTGGGCAAGCACGTCTTTGTCGAAAAGCCGATGGCCCATACGGTGGCCGAAACGCGGTTGATGGCAAAAATGGCCCGCGAAAAAAAGATCGCCTCCGCGATGGGCAACCAGGGCCATGCCGGCGACGGCGTGCGCCTGCTGCGCGAATGGTTCCAGGCCGGCGTGCTGGGCGAGGTCCGCGAGGTCCACTGCTGGAGTAACCGTCCCATCTGGCCCCAGGGCATGACCGAGCCCGACCACAGCAAGCTGATCCCGCGCGTGCCGACCACGCTAGACTGGGATCTGTGGCTCGGGGTCGCGCAGCCGCGGGAATATGATCCGGCCTACCTGCCATTCAACTGGCGCGGGTATTGGGATTTTGGGACCGGTGCGCTCGGCGACATGGGCTGCCACACCATCGACGGCGCTTATTGGGCGCTCGAGCTCACCCAGCCCACGAGTCTCACCGCGTCCAGCGCCCACCAGACCGACGAAAGCGGTCCCACGGCCTCCATGGTGGTGTACGATTTTCCCGCCCGCGGTTCGTTGCCGCCGGTCAAGCTCACGTGGTACGATGGCGGACTGCAGCCGCCATTCCCCGTCGACTTCGAAGTGGGTCGCGAATTTCCAACAAACGGTGCGTTCATCATCGGAAGCAAGGCCACGGTGATGGCCGGCAGCCATTATCAAACGGTGCGGATCGTACCGGAAAAGAAAATGCGGGAGCTCACCGCCAGCCTCCCGGGAAAAACCATCCCGCGCATTCCCGACGGACACTTTGCCGAATGGATCGGCGCCTGCAAAGGCGGCACCCCCGCAGGTTCGAACTTCGACTACGCCTCCCAGTTGACCGAAACCGTCCTGCTCAGCTGCGTGGCCATCCGCGCCGGTCGCCGGCTGGAATGGGATTCCTCCGCGCTGAAGGTCACGAATCTTCCCCAGGCGAACCGTTATCTGACGAAGGAATATCGCTCGGGCTTCGGAGTGTGAGGCCAAACCAGCCCACCTGATCAGCGCGTGGAAAACCGGTACACCGTCGTCGACCGGTACGTTTCCCCTGGCTTCAAGATCGTGCTGAGAAACGCGGGCTGATTGGGCGAATCGGGATAGTGCTGGGTCTCCAGGCAGAATCCATTGCGGTAGGCATAGGGTTTCCCGCTCTTGCCGATGGTTTTACCGTCGAGAAAATTGCCGCAATAGAACTGGAGCCCCGGCTCCGTCGTCCAGACTTCCATCTGTCGGCCGGAGGTCGGTTCGAAAACCGTCGCAGCCAGCGCCCGTTTTCCGCCCTGGTTCTGCAACACCCAGTTGTGGTCATAGCCCAGCCCGAAGGTGAGCTGCTCATGGCTGGCCCCCACCCGTTCGCCGATGGCGTGCGGCTGCAGAAAATCGAAAGGCGTGCCCGCGACCGGCTCGAGTTCGCCAGTGGGAATCAACCCGGCATTCACCGGGGTGTAGCGCTCCGCCCGGATGGTCAGCTCGTGGCCAAGGATGTCTCCGTTTCCCTCTCCGCGCAGATTGAAGTAGGAGTGATTGGTGAGATTGACCGGCGTGGACTGGTCCGTCGTGGCCAGATAGTCGATGCGCAGGCCGTCGTCATCGGTCAGCACGTACGTTACTTTCACCGTCAGATTGCCGGGATAACCTTCCTCGCCGTCCCTGCTCACATAGCGCAGGGCCAGTCCCGCGCCGTCGCGGGCCTGGAACGGTTCGGCCTTCCAGACCACCTTGTCGAAGCCGCGTTTACCTCCATGCAAATGACAGGGAATGCCGCCGGGGAAATTATTCTTCGCCAGCTCGTAGGTCCGGCCCCCGAGCTTGAACTGGCCGTGGGCAATGCGGTTCCCATAACGGCCGATGATCGCGCCGAAATAGGGCGAGTCCTTGATGTACTCCTCCACCGTGCCGTAACCGAGCACCACATCGCCCATTTTCCCGTGGCGATCAGGAACCAGCAGCCGGACGAGGATTCCTCCGTAAGTGCTGATCTCCGCCGTCAGGCCATGGCGGTTTTTCAGCGAGTACAAGCTGACCTCCTCGCCCGCCGGGGTTTTTCCAAAAGTGCGCATCGCAGTCCCGGCAGCATGGTTTTCCCCAGTGACTCGACGAATATATTCCACCTCCGCATGCCGGTAAGGCGTGCCGTCGGCGCGGAAGATATCGTGAAACCACAACGGCGGTTCTGCGGTGTAGGTCTTGGTCCAGCTGTCCCACGGATAAATCGTCTGGGTTTTCCCCGACACAAAACCCCAGTTGAACGCGCCCACGCCCTGTTCCTTCAGATAACCGAGGTTGGGATCGAACGTGCTGCCCGCCGGCCGCGCCATGTATTCCGTGCAGAGCAACGGCCGCTGGTATCTGCGCAACGACTCCACGCTCTGCCGCAGTTTCTCCAAGGGCCCGTAGTTGTGGAACGTAATCACATCGGAGGACTCGAGCTGTACTTTCTGGATCGGGCTGAGTTTCTGCGGATCGTCCCACTGGCCGCCCCAGACTCCCGACGTCAGGGGTTGCGAAGGCCCGGCCTCGCGGCTCCAGGCAAAGGCTTTCTCCAGCAGCGGAAGCACCAATTCGGCTTTGTTCGGTGTTTCCAGATGCCGGTACGAGGACGGATTCATATTCTCCGGTTCATTCCAGACGTCCCACGCCAGCACCCGGGGATCGTGGCGAAAATGGCCCACCACTCCGAGCACGTACGCCTTGAGTGGCTCGAATTGCGCGGGATGCTTCAGGATCTCCGCTCCGGGCGTCTGCACCCAGCCGGAATTGTGCACATGCGGCTTGGGCGCCCGCTGCGGCCCGAGCTGGAAGGCCGGATCCCAGCAGGAATCGAAGAGGACAAACATCACGCTGATGTGATGCCGGTCCGCAAGCGCGAGAAATTTTTCCAGCCGTTGGAGGAATCCAGGCGCATCCTGCTCCCACAAGGCATGGTGCAGGTAGACCCGGATCGAATTGAAACCCAGCGACTCGGCCCACCCGAGTTCACGATCGATGGTCGCGGCGTCGAAGGAATCGGCCTGAAACATTTCCAGCTGGTTGATCGCCGTGCTCGGGCCGAAATTGCAGCCCACCCGCCAGCCTTGTTGGTCTCCCCACGCCCGGGCTTTTTCCACGGGCCACCGGCCGACGGGATCAGCCGCGAAAATACCGGTGAGGGACGCCAGGAAGACAATCAGGGATAAGCTCTTTTTCATACGTGGAGATGGGGTAAATCTCGGAGGCGCGAAGCCATCGCCTCAGGGGAACCGGAGCGTTGTTTTCGCCGCTTCGGTGACTCGCAGCAAGAAGCAAAGCCTTCGGAATTTTGACCACAAAGGAATAGTGACCCAAAGAAAGCCCTAAGCAGAACCAAGGCAGGGGATCGGCCTTTGTGCCTTTGCATCTTTGTGGTTAAAATTCCGTTCGGATTGCGAATCTCCGTTTTTCTGGCAGCCTACGCTCACCTTATGAACCTCCACCCGCTTCCGGAACGCACCTTGGGTAAAAACGGACTGCGCGTTTCGGCGCTCGGTCTCGGCTGCATGGGCATGAGCGAATTTTATGACCCGGCGCAGATGAACGACAACGAGTCCATCCGCGTCATCCACCGCTTTCTCGACGAAGGCGGCAACTTTTTGGACACCGCCGACATGTACGGCTGGGGACGCAACGAAACGTTGCTCGGGCGCGCCCTCGCCGGCCGGCGCCAGCAAGCCGTGCTCGCCACCAAATTCGCCAATGTGCGCGGGCCCAACGGGGAATTCCTCGGCATTCGCGGCGATGCGGCCTATGTGCGCGAGGCGTGCGATGCCAGTTTGCGGCGGCTCAAGGTCGATGTGATCGACCTCTACTACCAGCACCGCGTGGATCCCAAGGTTCCGATCGAGGAAACCGTCGGAGCCATGGCCGAACTGGTAAAAGCCGGCAAGGTGCGCCACCTCGGCCTGTCGGAAGCCGGCTCCGCCACGATCCGGCGCGCGGCGAAGGTGCATCCGATCGCAGCCTTGCAGACGGAATACTCACTCTGGAGCCGCGATCCCGAGGACGAACTCCTGGCCACCGTGCGGGAACTCGGCATCGGTTTCGTCGCCTACAGCCCCCTCGGCCGCGGATTCCTCACCGGACAATTCAAGACGATCGCCGATCTGGCGTCGGACGACTGGCGGAAAGATTCACCGCGGTTTCAGGGCGAGAATTTCCAGAAGAACCTGGATGTCGTCGCCAAGATCCAGGAAATCGCCGCAGCGAAAGGCTGCACCGCCAGCCAGCTCGCGCTGGCGTGGGTGCTCGCACAGGGCCCGGACATCGTGCCCATTCCCGGCACCAAGCGCGCAAAGTACCTCGATGAAAATCTCGGTGCGCTCACCGTGAGCCTCACCACCGGCGATCTGCAACAGATCAATCGCCTGCTGCCCTCAGGTGTAGCCGCCGGCCAGCGCTACCACGCCCAGGGCATGCAAGCGGTGGGGCGTTAGAGCGGTTGGAAACTGCAGCCGCGTTGAGGGAGCTTGTCATTCTGAGCGCAGCGAAGAGGTAGGGCGAGTCGTCCCCGACGAGCCGGGCTTACGAACGGCTCATCCGGAGGATTCGCCCTCCCTGTTCCGCCTTAGGCAGGGAATTCAGCGACGAACGCCGCCTCAACCAGCATGCCGACCTGCAAGTCCACGCCATAGGCGCGGCGACAGGGCGGATGCTCACCGAAGTACTCGCGATACACGGCATTCACCGCGGCGATGTCCCGGTTGACGTGCTGCAGATAGAGCCGCACGGACGCGATGTGGGTTTTGCCCAGCTTTGCCTCGGCGAGGATCACATCGAGCTGCTTGAAGATTTCCCGCATCTCAGCGGCCGCGCCGCCCTCGACCGGCTTGGCGGAGCCATCGGGAATACCAGTGACCACGACCTCGAGCAATCTGCCCTGGGTGATCACCGCCGAGCTGATGGGAAAAGTGGTGCTGCTATCGATGAATTTCATGGGAAATTAAAAGCGAAACGATGTACCCCCGAAATTCCGAGAACCAAAATAAGGGGATGACTCACGCAGAGACGCGGAGCCGCAGAGGGGCTGATCAAATCCGGACTTTTCCTATCCTGCTCTCTGCGCCTCCGCGACTCTGCGTGAGCTTTTCGGCAGGGCATTGACGCATCCGCCGGACCGTTCATAACCGTCGCCGCACCGCATGAGCTCTCCCTCCCCTGCTGTTTCCCCGCTGAATTCCCCGCGCCGCGTGCTGTTCGCCAGCCTCGCCGGCACCACGATCGAGTTCTTCGATTTCTACATTTATGCGACGGCGGCGGTGCTCGTCTTCCCCAAACTGTTCTTTCCCGCCTCCGATCCGGCTTCCGCGACGCTGCAGTCCCTCGCCACGTTTGCCCTGGCCTTCTTCGCCCGTCCCGTGGGGTCGGCGCTGTTCGGGCATTTCGGCGACCGCATCGGCCGGAAAGCCACGCTGGTGGCAGCCCTGCTGACGATGGGACTTTCCACCGTGACGATCGGCCTGCTGCCGACCTATGCCTCCATCGGCATGCTCGCACCGCTGCTCCTGGCGCTCTGCCGTTTCGGGCAGGGCCTCGGTCTCGGCGGCGAATGGGGCGGGGCCGTGCTGCTCGCCACCGAAAATGCGCCGCCGGGAAAACGCGCCTGGTACGGGATGTTTCCGCAACTGGGTGCTCCTTTGGGCTTCATCGGCTCAGGCGGGATTTTCCTGCTCTTGTCGGCTTTACTGACGGATGAGCAGTTTCTCAGTTTCGGCTGGCGCATTCCCTTTCTGGCGAGCGCGGTGCTGGTGCTGGTCGGCCTGTACGTGCGGCTGAAGATCACCGAAACCCCGGTCTTCCAAAACGCGATGGACAAGGAGAAGCGCGTCAAGGTGCCCATCCTCGTCGTCTTCCGCGATCACGCCAAAGCCGTGGTGCTCGGCACCCTGCTCGCCGTGGCCACGTTCGTGCTATTTTATCTGTTGGTCGTCTTTTGCCTCAGCTGGGGCACCAGCAAACTGGGCTACACCCGCGATCGATTCCTGATCATCCAGATGGTCGGGATCGTGTTCTTCGCCTTGACGATTCCCCTCTCCGCCGTGTGGGCCGACCGCCATGGCCGTCGCTTCACCCTCATGCTGGTCACCAGCGGAATCGCACTCTTCGGCCTGACCCTGGGTCCACTCTTTACCTCGGGGACCATGGGGGTCGTGCTGACCATGATCATCGGCCTGGCCCTGATGGGCATGACCTACGGTCCGCTGGGCACACTGCTCTCCGAATTATTTCCGACGGCGGTGCGCTACACGGGATCGTCGCTCAGTTTCAATCTCGCGGGAATCTTCGGCGCTTCGCTCGCACCGTACATCGCGACCTGGCTGGCCACCCAGTACGGCCTTTCTGCGGTCGGCTACTATCTCACCGGCTCCGCCCTCGTGAGCCTGCTGGCCTTAGGGTTGAGCCGGGAAACGCGCGACGCCGATTTCACGTAATCTTTCAGCAGGCCCTTCTGGAAACGCCTTGAGGGATCAGGCCGGTTCACGCGTCCCTATTCCGGGACCCGCGCTTTTCGGGGGCGTTTCGATAACGATCTTTTGCGCCGGGTTGCAGTCTCAGGCTGAGCCATGAAATTCCTTTCCTCGTTCGTTTTCTTTTTCTCCCGACTGCTCGCACTCCTTGGCTTGGGCCTGAGCCTCAGGGCGGGAGCGGCGATCACCGTGGTGGACCAGAGCTGGGTGAAAGTCGCGCAAGCGAGCGGGGACGATTACATGCACTTTCCCCGGGCCCTTGCCTTCGAGGTCGAGAGCGGGGGCGTCATCAGCAAAAAAATCCTCATCAACTGGCAGACCAATCGCGATGTCGTGCAGTTTCCCATGACCCACGGCTGGATGGGCTCCCCCAATGGCGCGGCCACATGGGATACGCCCGCTCCCACCGCCACACCTGAACTCGATCTGATGGGAGCCATCCGCCGGCTCATGGACGGAACGCTGCTCGCGATTCCCTACTACCCCAGCCCAAGCGTCAGCAACGTCACGACGTTTACCTTCACGTATCACACCTCGACCGACAACGGCCTGACGTGGACGGTCCGAAGCAATGCCGGCACCGTCAACATGGGTGGCCAGCCCATCAACAGCTTCCGGTTTCATCGCGGCATCATCCAGAACAGCGACGGCACGCTGCTGCTGCCGGCCTATCTCCGCTTCACCGGGGACACCGACCAGCACAATGCCCTGATGCGCTCGACCGATGGCGGGGCCTCCTGGAATTTCCTGAGCTCCATTTCCCGCAACAGCGGGATCTATTACAACGAAACCGCGATCGTGCGGTGCGTGAACGGAAGTCTGCTCGCGGTGTTCCGCAGTGAAGGCAACCCGCTCCGCTACCGGCGCAGCACCGACGAAGGCCTGACCTGGGGCGCCGCGGCCGCCGACCTGCCGGGAGTCCCGGCCAACAGTGGCGTCGATCCTTACCTTTGGCTGATGCCCGATGGCGTCCTCGTGCTTTCCTACGGCAACAACGTTCCCGGCAACATGCGGCATTGCACACTGGCCTTTTCCGAGGACGGCAACGGCACGAGCTGGAGCAACGTCACGCAAACCTTCACCTCCTCCACCACCGGGCTGGGAAATAAGAGCTCCGGTTACACGTCGGTCGTTCCGCTCAGCGCGCACCGCTTCCTGCAGGTTTCGGACCGGGCGCTTTATAACTACTACGGCTCCACGCTGCATCCGACACCCAATCCCTTTTCGATCTGGACCAAGACGGTCGACATCGTGCTGAACCAGTCCGGGCAGCTCGACCTGAAATCCCGTTTTTCCGCCGGCACGATCAGCGTCACCACCGATCTGACGTTGATCAACGGAACTTTCCCCGAGGCGCGACTCAGCGGAGCCTTCGATGGCAGCACGGAGTGTTGGAGCGGCGCGTTCAAAACCGGCACCAGCGGCAGCTACACGATCGATCTGCAACAGGTGCAGAATCTCAACGCCGTCGGAATCTGCCTGCAGATCAACACCCCGCAATCCGCCACCGTGGAGCTTTCCGCCAATGGCGCCGCCTGGACCACGGTGAAGACCTACACCAATGCCACGCACCAGGCTCTCAACTACACGTCCATCACCGCCACACCCACCCGCTACGTACGCGTAACGGTCACCGGAAACGGTCCGCGCGTCAGCCTCAACGAAATCGAACTCTATGCGGCGGCCAGCACGATCACGCTGCCGACTCAACCGCTCTCCCAAGTCGTGGCCGCCGGCGCCTCGCTGACGCTCCCCGTCGCAGCCAGCGGCGCGGCTCCGTTTACCTACCAATGGTTCAAGGACGGCGTGGCCATCGCCGGCGCGACCGCCGCAAGTTACAGCGTCGCCGCCGCCAGCGCAGCCACCGCCGGCAACTACACGGTCGTTGTCAGCAATGCGACGGACAGCATCACCAGCGTGCCCGCGACCGTGACGATCGGGACACCGGTTCCCGGACGCCTGGCCAATCTCTCGGTCCGCGCCGTCGCCGGCACGGATGCGCAAACCTTGATCGTGGGTTTCATCATTGGTGGTGGCAGCAAGCAGGTGCTCCTGCGCGGCCTTGGTCCAACCCTGGCGCTTTCCCCTTTCAATCTCAGCGGCACCCTGCCCGACCCGAAGCTGCAAATTTTCGGTTCCAGCCCGTCGCTGCCCTCCAATGAAAATTGGGGCGATGGCAACGCGAGTGCCACACTCAGCGCGGTTTTCACGGCCAGCGGCGCCTATCCCCTCGATCCCGCGAGCAAGGACGCCGCGCTTCACACCACCCTCGCGGGCGGCGTCTACACCGCGTGGGTCACAGGCGCTCCCGGCACCTCGGGGGTCGCGCTCGCCGAGATTTTTGACCCCGAAGGTACCGGAGCCGCCGGCCGGCTCGCGAATATTTCCGCGCGCGCGCAGGTGGGAACGGGCGCCAATGTCCTGATCGTCGGCTTCATCATTTCGGGCAACGTTCCGAAACAAGTGTTGATCCGGGCCATTGGCCCCGGCCTGGCCGGTCCGCCCTACAACGTCACCGGCGTCCTCGCCGATCCCAAGATCGAGCTCTACCCGGACGGCGCGACGGTGCCGAGCGTGACCAACGACAACTGGGGCGACAACGGCGCGGCCGGCACACTCAGCGCCGCCTTCGCCGCCACCGGTGCGGCCACGCTGAAAGATCCCGCAAGCAAAGACTCCGCCCTGCTCCTCACCTTGACGCCTGGCAGTTATACGGCGGTGGTAAGCGGAGTCGGTGGCACGACGGGCGTAGCTTTGGTCGAGCTGTTTGAGACACCCTAAAACGCGGACTATGCAGACCAACACGAAGGAGCAAAGCAGCCAAGGAAGAGCCCGACTGCGATATCTTAGCTCCTTCGCTGCTTGGTGTTCAATCCGTCAGGGGAGGATTGGCACCTCATACTCCCTGCGCCCTCGTATCAAATTTCCGCCAGCGGCTCGGTCGCATCGCCGAACTTCGGGAGATGCACATCCATCTTGTCCATCATGGAGAGATAGAGGCGGCACATCTGGCGGTTCGACTTCTCTTTGTAATTGATGACCTGGCCGCCCTTGATCCGGCCGCCGCCGCCGCCGACCAGCACCACCGGTAGCTGGCTCGCATCGTGGTTGCCGTTCATCATGCTGGAACAGTACATCAGCATGCTGTTGTCGAGGAGCGTGCGTTCCCCTTCCTGGACGGCTTGCATCTTGCGCGCGATATAGGCGAGCTGCCCGACAAAAAATTGGTTCACCTTCAGCCAGTCGGTCGAATCCGAATGGGACAACGCATGATGGATCATCGACTCGATCCCGAGATTGGAAAAGCGCAGGGTGGAAAGGTCGTTGTTCAGCTTGAGCGTGGAAATGCGCGTCGTATCCGTCTGGAAACCGAGCACCATGATGTCGCACATGAGGCGCATGTGTTCGCCGATATCCTGGGGAATTCCGTCTGCGGGACGCGCCATGTTGGGCTTGGTCAGCGTGGGCCGCCAGCCCTGCAGTTCGCCCTTCTTGCCCGCATCGACGAGCCGTTGCTCCACGTCTCGCACCGACTCAAGGTATTCGTCGAGCTTTTGCTGGTCGTGGGAGCTGATCTTCCGACGCAGGTCGTTGGCGTCGGTCAGGACTGCATCGAGCACGCTCTGGTCGCTCCGGCTCGTCTCATCCTTGAACAGCCGGTCGAACGCGAGCGCGGGATAGACTTCCAGCGGCGTCGGCGTGGTCGGAGAGCTCCAGGAAATGTGCGAGCTGTAGAGTGTCGAATAGGTCCGGTGCACGCCGGCATTCGATTTTTCGCAGCCGAGCACGAGGCTCGAAACCTTGGTGGAATGGCCGTACCGCTGCGCGAGCAGCTGGTCGATGCTGGTGCCGGAACTGATGACCCCGCCGGCCGTTAGCGGAGCGCCGGAAAGCAGGTTGCCGGTCTGGGAACTGTGGATGCTCCCCTTCAGGGCCTCCGCGTTATAAAGACCGCCGATAAAGCACATCTGCTCGCGGAAATCGCTCAGCGGCAGGAGCACCTTGCCGAGTTCCATATTCCGGCCCGCGCCTTTCGCCCACCATTCCCTGCTGTGGAATCCGTTGCCGGAAAAAAGCACCGCCAGCCGCACCGGGGCATTGCTCGACGCCTGCCGGCCGCGGGGCTCATCGCCCCAGACCCTCAGCGACTCCATCCACGGCAGCGCCATGGTGACACCGATTCCACGCAGAAAGGCACGACGGGACAAATGATGGGGGCTCATTCTCGATGGTTAATTTAGAGGGTGAACGGAAAAAAGCGAGCGGAGATGATAGGTTGGACGGCGGTTGGCGGTGTCGGATTATTCCCCCAGGGCGAATTCACGGCCGCGGATTTCCTGGAACTGCCGGCTCATCACCACTTTTTCGACGGCCGCCCCGATTTCGTATTGGTTCGCCAGCAGTGCGGCCTGCATTTCCTTCAACAGGGGTTCGTCGGAAAGATGCACCGTCCGGCCGACCGCGTAACCGAGCAGCTTGCGGCAGAATTGATACAGGAAGGCGTCGCGGCGCATGGTTAGCAAATAAGCGCGCAGGCTGTCGAAGCCCTGCAATTGCGTGCCGTCCGCCACCTTGACCTTCGTGTCGATCGGGTGATTGGCGAGGTCCTTCTCGCGCCAGCGGCCGATCGCATCGAAGCCTTCGAGGGCGAAGCCATACGGGTCGATTTTCGCGTGGCAGCTGGAGCAGCGCGGGTCGGAGGTGTGCCGTTGCGTGAGCTGGCGGACGGTCAGGCTTTCCGTCGCCTCGGCCGCCGGCAACTGCGGAACCGACTTCGGTGGCGGGGGCAGCCGGTCGCCGAGGAGGACTTCCAGCACCCAGTTGCCGCGTAAAATGGGGCTCGTCCGGGAAGCGCCGGAATATTTCGTCAACACCGTGGCCTGGCCCAGGATTCCGCCGCGCGAATATTGCTTTACGCCGTCCACGCGACGCCATTCCGGCCCGGTGATGCCCGGGATGCCGTAATGCTTGGCCAGTGCCTCGTTGAGGAAGGTGTAGTCGGCATCGATCACATTCAGCACGGACCGGTTCTGCTGGAATAAATCGGTCAGGAAGCGGATCGACTCCTCGTACATGTCGCCGCGCAGGCCGACGAAGGTGGGAAAGTATTTTTCGCTCTTTTCGTCGAGCTGGTCGAAGCCGTAGATGTGCATCCAGGCACAGCCGAATTCGGTCGCCAGGCGGCGCACGCGGTCGTCCTGCAACATCCGCCGCGTCTGGGCGGTCAGCACCGCCGGGTCGCGCAGTTTGCCCGCCGCCGCGGCGGCGCTCAATTCGGCATCCGGGCCGGAGGCCCAGAGGAAATAGCTCAGCCGGCTGGCGAGTTCCCATTGCCTGACCGGCACCGGTTCCGCGGTGGGTCCCGGTTCTTCGGCCCGATATAAAAATGCCGGGGACATCAGGGTGCGCGCCAGCGTCAGGCGGATGGTCGCGTCGTGATCCAGATCCAGTTTGCGCAGGCGGCGGTAGAGCGCGCGGAATTCACTTTTCTCTTCCACCGTGAGCGGGCGCCGGGACGCACGGGCGGCAAATTCCATGACCGCATCGAGGTGTTTCGGTTGGGTCTCTTCCAACTGGTGCCGGAAATCCTCGGCCCGGCCAAGGACTGCCGCGCGCGTACGCTGGATGGAGGCCGCTTTCTTCGCCGGATCAGCCGGCGGCTTGGAAGGAGCGGTCGGAAATTCCGGAAAGGGTTTCGCGGGCGGGCGTTCAGAGGCGATTAGGTCCGCGTACACATCCACAAAAGCGAGGGCATCGTGACTCGTGTAGTGCAACCGCTCCCACATCCGGTCGAGCCAGACTTTCTGGTCGTCGTCCAGCATCAACTCGGCCAGGCGATCGTCTTCCCGGTGAAACAAAACCAGGACCACCGGTTCGTCCATTGGCACCATTTTCGCGTAACACAGTGCCGCCGGGAAAACGTGTCGGAATTCGGCTCCGCCGGCGTCAAAGCGCGCCCACGTCGGGCTGTCGCGTCGCGCGAGCACAGGCGGCCCCGGTTCGAGCGTGGTGAGCGAAGCCGGTTTTGTCTCCAGCAACTGCACCTGCACACTGCCCGAGGGAGGGGCATCCGGGAGTAATTTTCCTGTGACCAGCAGCTCACAGCCGGCAAACAGCTCCGCCGGCAAACGGATTTCGAGGAGCGAGGGACCCCGCACCGCCACCGTGGTGGGTTCAAGCGCCGCGCCATTCGGGTGACGGCCAAAGCGCTCCGGCTCCAGCGCCCAGATCGATTTCGCCGCCGTCGTCGTCGCCCGGGCCTTTTCCGCTCCCGCGACCGCTTCCGTCCGCGCAATGGCCAGCAAAGGCCCGCTCAATGCGTTCAGCTGGCGGTACAGCGCGGCGTCCGGGCTGCCGGCTGGCGCATGCGTCCGACCAGTCAACAACCGGCCAAGGGCCACGGCCAGGCGTTTTTTCTCCTTGGGGGAATCCGCCGCCAGCCAGCGCGCCATCAGCGAACCGGCAGGAATAACCGGCATCGGCTGGCTGAACTGCCCCACGGGAACCAGCTCGCTGTAGAAATTCCATACCGCGGGATTGCCCGCCGCGTCTGCATGGGGATTTCCCGCGAGGACGTTGCCAGATACTTCGGGGGTCAGCGACCATTCCTGCGGCTTGGGGCCGGAGGTGGTCAGCTTCAATTTCAGCTCGGTCAAATCGCCCAGGCTGTCGCCATTGCGGGGTCCGATGAGCAGGGCAACCAAGTCGCCCGGCTGCACCGCAATGTTTTCCAGCGGGCCGATCGTCAGACCCGGACCGGATTCGCCGGAACCGGTGTCGGGCATGGCATGGCCCAAATCCCCCACTCCGGAAGCCAGCCGCTGCCGCACGCGCCCGCGCCGCACCTCCAGTACCCAGGTAAAGCCGTTGCCCGCCTCCGGATACTGGTCGTACACCGTGGCTTCGATCCGCACGGAGCCCGCGACCGGACTGCGCCAGCCGACGGCGGCGTACTTCGTCGCCGAGGGGTTTATCGAGACGCTTCCCGACATCATGATGCCGGGGATCCGCACCCGGGCGTTGCCTTTGGGATTGGCCACCAGGCCGGGCGCATCCGGGAAACCCCAGCCTTGGATGAAATCCCAAGCCGTCACGTTCGTGAGCTTTTGCTCAAAGAGTTCGATCTTGCCCGTGGCGTCCGCGTCGATCCCGAGATAGTCGAGCCAGAGGCCGAGCGTATCCGCCGGCACGCCGTGCTGCTTGGCCAACGCCGCGACATCGAAAGTTCCGGGGGCACCGCGCGCCTCGGCGACCGCCGCGAGGAATTGGGGAATCGCGGCGAAAATCCGCTCACGTCGCCCGGTCAGTTCCCGGACAAACTCCGGCACATCACGGAGAAACAAGGTCTGCTGGTTGGGGAAAATCACGCGGGCCTTTTCCCACGCCACAAAATCTCCGGCGGGTCCGTCCCCGGCCGTTCCCGCCGCGAGATAGGCCACGCTCACATCACCCGAGGCCGGCGTGGGAATCATCAGCTTCAATTCCCGTTCGGCGGCAAGGGGCGTCAGCGGCTCCTGCCACGTCTTGATCTCGCCATTGTCACCGAGCAAACCCACGGGGTTGAACTTCCAGAGAACGTCCTGCCACCGGCCGACTTCCTCAACGAGACTCGTGACATCCGACGCGCGCGCCGTGCGCCAGCGGTCCCGGATTCCTGTGAGGAAGGGAGTCGGGTTTGTTCCCGTGAGACATTTCCAAAGCGAGTCGAGGTACTTCCCGCTGAGCTGACGCTCGCGCGCAACGGTCGCGGGCGTTTTTGTCCCCTTGGCCAAGGCGTCGCGCTCCTCGATGGTCGCGAGCAGATATTTTCCCAGCAGCGTCCGCCAGCCTGCGTTGGGATCCCTCGCCTCGCTTTTCAGGTCGCGCGTGGCGCGAAGTTTGCCCCGCTCGTCGGGCAGGTCGGTGAACTGGCGGTAAAATTCCCGGATCTGCTCGCTCGTCTCATTTCCCCAGTCACGGCGGCTCACCCCCGCTGAAAAATGAAACCCATCCGGATCGAGCACCGCATGGCTCGCGATCTCCTTGGCCGCATCGAGGTATTTGGTCACGAGCGCAGGTGAAATGGAAAGTGCGCCGCTCGCGTTCGTAAAGCCTTCCCCGGCCGCGCCATCGACAGGGAATTCCCGGGCGGGATCGAGCGACTGCACTCCCGTGAGGTCGCGAACCGTATAGGTGTATTCGGCATTGCTCAGTCTCCGCAGCACCACGCGGCCGGGATCGCCGGCCTGTTCGAGACTGATCTCCTCGAGCAGCGACCGGGTCCAGGCCATCAATTGTTTCTTTTCCTCCGCCGCGGGCTGGGGTTTGTCCTCCGGCGGCATCTCGCCGTCCTCGAGCTGTTCCAGGACCCGCCGCCAGACTTCCGGATGCTTCTTCACTTCCTTGAATGAAGTGAAGCGCTCGAGGTCGAGATCGCCCTTGAGTTTCTCCTTCGAGTGACACTTGAGACAGTACAGTTCGGTCAGCGGCCGGATGGTCTGCTCGAAGAACTGCGGCGTGCCCGGCGCCATCACTTCAGCCGCCATCGCGGCGCCCGGACAAATCGCGAGCAACGCGAGCCATTGCGACCGCGCGCGGGCACGGAAACCGACGGCTCGGAAGAAACCGGATGGCGTGGGTGGAAGATCGATGTGCAACGTGGGGGCGGGTGACGAACCGGCTCGTTCGATGAAAATAAGCCGTGAACTTAGCGCTCAGCAAAAGTCAGCGTATCGAGATTGACCAGCCAATACATTATTCCGGTATAATTTTAAAACCACCCATCCGCATACCCCTGATTTTTAACCACAAAGACGCCAAGGAACGAAGGGTCGATCCGTGGGCTTATTCCTGTTCCCTCGGCTTTCTTTGTCCCTTTGTGGTTAAAAATTCCGGGAGAATTCGCTGAACGCAATCGACCCTAACGTTCGTCGGGGGAGCCTTCGACGATCAGGCGAAGGGAATCGAGGCGCACTCTCGCCTGCTCGATTGCCGCCCGGGTGCGTTCCAGTTGTTCCTGCGCCAGCGCGATTTCCTCCGGGCGCACATGGTCGTTGAGTTTACGGAGATCGGTCAGTCGTTGCAGATCGGCCGCCAGCACGGCCGTGGCCTTCGCTTGGGCGGCCGCCTTGAGCGCGCCGCTGTGTTCCTCCGCCCGCTCGGTCGCGGACTCGAGCAGGGTTTTTAACAACGCGGCGTTAAAACCCGGCTGCTCGAGAAAACGATGCAGGTCGCCTTCCTCCACGTCGGCGGCGAGCCGGGCGGCACTGCGCGCATCGGTAAGATCGTTGCCGCGGAGATCGATGACGACCCGCACAGGCGTCGGCGCCAGGAACTGGTCCACCTGCCAGCGCGAGTCGGCCACCGTCTCGAGGACGAAAACCGCCTCCAGCAGGAGATTCGGTTCGCCGCCCGGAATGATCCCGAAGCTGGTGGTGCCCGCCGGGGAATCGACCAACAGGTCGATCGCGTCCTGCACGAGCGCGTGATCCGGCGAGATGAAGCGGATGTCTTCGCGGGAAATCGCGCGCTTCCGGTCAAAGGTGGCGAGCATGCCTTCGCGCGGGATTGACGGAAATCCCTCCACGTACGCATGGCTCGGGTCGAGAAACACATCGCCTTCCTCGTGCTCCTTCACGCGCACCCCGAAATGGTCGAGTAATTCGCCCAGGAAATTTTTCAAAAAGGGATCGGCGTCGACCGCGCGGACCCGCTCGATCACGGCGGCGGCAATTTCCGGGTTGAAGGAATTGAGCTCCAGCAACCGGTCGCGGCCCTGTTTCATTTTCAACGAAAGGGCCTGCCGGAAGGCGACGGTTTCCGCGATGAAGGCTTCGAGCTGAACCTTTCCCACCTTGCC
>CAMAPG010000021.1 GCA_945859965.1 Opitutus sp. GAS368
ACGCATCTCGAAGTCGCCTGCGCTTGAATCTTGCCATCCCGGTATCGAAACAGGTTTGTGAGCTCTCTAAAAGTCAGAAACCGACCGTCAATACAGGCTGAAACTTACTTCGCTGCTCGAAAACTACCCACTCAAGTACACGAAGAGCCTTAAATTTAAATGTCTAAGGACCGTATTGCTATCATCGGAATCGGTTGCCGATTCCCCGGCGGAATCAATCACCCCGACGCGCTTTGGAAACTCCTGATCGAGGGCCGCGAGGCCGTCAGCGACGTGCCGCCGGATCGGTGGAACGTCGAACGCTTTTATGATGCGGAGCCCGGAATTGCCGGCAAGTCCATCGCCCGGCGCGGCGGCTTCGTCGATGGCATCGACCAGTTCGATCAGCAGTTTTTTGGCATCTCGCCGCGCGAAGCGCCCTACGTCGATCCGCAGCACCGGCTGCTCCTCGAGACGGCGTGGGAGGCGATCGAAGACGCGGGCCTCGTGCTCGATTTTGAAAAAGGCACCGACCTCGGGGTGTTCGTTGGAATTTCGCACAACGACTACCAGGTGATCCAGGGCACGCCCTGGGACTCCCAGGGCATTTCGCCACATTCGCCCACCGGCAGTGCGCACAGCATCGCCGCCAACCGCATCTCCTACTGCCTGAACCTGCGCGGCCCGAGCGTCGCCATGGACACCGCGTGCTCATCCGCACTCACCGCAGTTTACGCGGCGTGCGAACACATTCGGACGGGACGCGGCGACACCGCGCTCGCCGGTGGCGTGACGGTGATGATCACGCCCGGCGGTTTTATTGGTTTCTCCCAAGCCTCGATGCTGTCGCCGGACGGCAAATGCAAGGCGTTCGACGCTTCGGCCAATGGCTTCGTGCGCGGTGAAGGCGCGGGCATGGTACTGCTCAAGCGCCTGTCGCAAGCGATCGCCGACGGCGACCCGATCCACGGCGTGATCATCGGGACGGCGCTGAACCAGGACGGCCATACCAACGGCATCTCGCTCCCAAGCGCGGAGGCGCAAGCGCGGCTCGTCCGCGACGCCTGCAAAGACGCGGATATCGCGCCGTCGCGGATTGGGTTTGTCGAAGCGCACGGCACAGGCACCGCCGTAGGCGATCCGATCGAAGCCCACGCCCTGGCGGACGCCTTGTGCGCGGACCGCCCGGCCGCATCCCCGCTGCTCATCGGCTCGGTCAAAACGAACCTTGGCCACCTGGAAACCGCCGCCGGCGTCGCCGGTCTCGTCAAAGCGGTGCTCGTGCTCAAGCACGGGCAGGTTCCCGCCAATCTCCATTTTGCGACGCCCAATCCGAACATCGACTTCGAGGGGTTGAAACTGCGCGTGAACTCCACGCTCGAACCATTCCCGGAGACCGACGGCACCCGCATCGTGGGCGTGAACTCGTTCGGCTTCGGCGGCGCCAATGCGCATATCATTATCGAGGAAGCGCCGCCACGTCCGCACCAAGGGCATGATGAGACGCCTGCCGAACGCGCCTGGCCGATCGTCCTTTCCGCGCGCTCCGAGGACGCGCTGCGCGGCTCCGCATTGCATCTCGCGCAATGGCTCGATGAGCGTTCGCACGCCAATGGCGACTCCCCATTGCTGCCCGATCTCGTTCATTCGCTCGGAGCGCGGCGCAATCACCACCCGTATCGGCTCACCATCGTCACAAAATCGATGACCGAGCTGATTCAGGAACTCGACGGCTTCGGCGTGAAACAGGAGAGCCCGAAGGCCCGCACCGCCTTCGCTCCGCGCCGCGAGGCACCGCCGCGCATCGCCTTCGTGATGAGCGGACAGGGCCCGCAATGGTGGGGCATGGGCCGCGAACTGATGCGCCACGAACCGGTCTTCCGCACGACCCTCGAACGCTGCGCCGCCGCGATGAAACCGTGGGGCTTTTCCCTGTTGGAGGAACTCGCTCGCACCGAGGAGACCTCGCAGATGCAGCGCACGGAGATTGCCCAGCCGGCGATTTTCGCCATGCAGATCGCGCTCGCCGAGCTGTGGAAATCCTGGGGCATTCAGCCCGCAGCGATCATCGGCCACAGCGTCGGAGAGATCGCCGCGGCTTGCGTGGCCGGGGTGTTCAGCCTGGAAGAAGGCGCGCGAATCATCGTGCAGCGGGCGCGCTTCATGGGGGGCTGCGCGCGCGGCGAAGGCACCATGCTCGCCCTGGGTCTGGGCGAAGAGGAAGCGCGGGCGTTAATCGCGCGCCACGACCGCACGGTCACGATCGCCGCCATCAATGGCCCGCGTTCGCTGACCCTCGCCGGCGCGCGCATATCACTCGACGCCATGCTCGCCGAGATGGAGCCGCAAGGCGTCTTCGCTCGACTCGTCCGCGTCGATCATCCGTTCCATCACCCGTTGATGCAGCCGGCCTCCGAAGAACTCGAGAAAGCACTCGCCGATCTCGTGCCGCAGCCCGACACGGTCCCGTTTTTCAGCACCGTCACCGGCGGGCGTTGCCCTGGCGAAACGTGCAACGCCGTCCACTGGGGACGAGGCGTGCGGCAGCCCGTGCAGTTTGCCTCGGCGGTGAATGCGCTGGCGGAATTCGGCGTGAACGCGTGGCTGGAAATCGGCGCGCATCCCGCGCTGGTTCACTCCATTCAGGAATGTCTCGCGGGTCGCAGTGCCACGGTTTCAGTGCTGTCTTCGATGCGTCGCGAGCGCGAACAGGAGTCGGTGATCGAAACCGCGATGGATCTCCATCGGGTCGGCGTGCCGTTGAATTTTGGGGCGATGACTCCCTCGCGCCGGGTGCTCTCGATGCCTGCCTACGCGTGGGACAAAAGCCGCTGGTGGCATGAAGCGAGCGACTGGCGCGACGGTCGCCTCGCTCCGGGCGGGCGCGGGCTGCTCGATATTCGTCTGCCGCGCGCGACGCCCACCTGGACCGCCCGGCTCGATGCCCGCCACATGGCGTTCCTCAAAGATCACAAGGTGGACAGCCACATCCTCTTCCCGGCGGCGGGCTTCGTGGACCTCGTCCTCGAAGCGGGCGTGCAATTGTTTGAAGGCCGTGCGTTCGTCGTCGAGGACTTCGAAATCCGCAAACCGCTCATCCTCCCCGACCCGGCCTCGGGCGTGCATATCGAGCTTTCCTACGATGTCAACGAGCGCACGTTCGCGATCCAGAGCCGCTTTGATCGGGGCGCGGCGTGGTCGCTGCATGTCGTTGGCTCGATGCGCGGCGAGCGCACCGAATCGGTCTTCGCCTCGACGACTTGGGAAAGCGCGGCGACACCCGGCACCGAGCCGGTCGAAGTGGAAGGTTTCTATCGCCACATGAGCGATCTGGGACTGCGGTACGGCGAAGAGTTCCGCCCGATCCGCGAGCTCTCTGCCGGTGCCGGCCACTCAGCGGGCCACGTGGCTTTGTCCGAGGCGATCGCCAGCCGCGCCAGCGAATACGCGCTGCATCCGGTGCTCTTCGACGGTGCGCTGCAAACCTTCTCCGCCGGCGCCGCGACCCTCGAGAGCCGCCGCGCGCGCATGAAGCTGCCGGTGCGGTTTGCACGCATCCTTTTCCTCCGCTCGCCGGGCACGTCCGTGCGCGTGCGCGCCGGAGTTTTGCAGTGCAACGAGGAATTCGTGGAAGGCCGACTGGGTCTCTACGACGCAGCCGGCCAGCCGTGCGTCCTCGTCGATGGCTTCCGCGCGATCAGCGTCTCCGGCATCCGCCGTTCCGGTGCGCCGGGTGGCACGCGCGACGTCCTCTATCACGTGGATTGGGAGCGCACGCAGTCCTCAATCCAACCCACGCCGCTTGCGCCACTGCCCCTGGAGCAACTCCAGGCCGCCGCCGCGACCGCGCTGGAACAAGTCATCAGCATACGCGGCCGGCATGAATTGCAGGCGTCCATGGCTGCCGGTGACAACCTCACTGCTGTGCACCTTGCGCACGGTTTGCAGGCCATGGGCGCGGTCGTGGGCGCCAGGTTTACCGCCGACTCCCTGCGCGTGGCCGCGCCGATGCGGCCGGTCTTCGAGCGCCTGATGACCAGCCTCGAACAGCGCGGGCTGCTCACCCAGGTCGCCGCGGAATACCGCCCGACACCGGCCTTTGCGGTCGCGGCGAACTCGGCCCAGGAAGCGCTCCGCACCTTCGTGGCACAGCATTCTGGCCATCTGCCGGAAGGTCTGCTGTGCGCCGGAAACTGCGCCGAACTCGGTCCGATTCTGCGTGGAGAAAAGGACGCCGTGCAGGTGCTTTTCGCCGGCGCCGGCGCGGAGTTACTCGACCAATTTTACGGCGATGGCCTCTACACGAGTCAATGGCTGGCGGCGATCTCCGCAGCGGTGCAGGAAGCGGCCCGCCATCTGCCAGAAGGCCGTGGGCTGCGCATCCTCGAAATCGGCGGTGGCACGGCTGGACTGGCGGCACAGGTGCTGCCGCTGCTTGAGCGCGGCCTGCACTCTTACACGTTCACTGATGTCTCGGCGGGCTTCTTCCCAGGTGCGCTGCAAAAGCTGGCGGCCTTCCCCGAACTCGCGTGCAAGATCTTCGACCTTGAACAACCGGGCGCCGGGCAGGATCTCTCCGCCGAATCATTCGACCTCATCATCGGCACCAATGTGCTGCACGCGGTCAGCGACGTCCGCGCGTCGCTCGGCCATCTGCGCGAACTGCTCGTTCCGGGCGGGAGTCTGATCTTCATTGACACGGCGACGCCGCAGCTATGGATCGAAGCGGTCTTCGGCCTGACGAGCGGCTGGTGGCGTTTCACCGACCGCGAACTGCGTCCGCACCAACCCTTGCTGGAACGCGCGCAATGGGAGCGCGTGTTGGAGGAGGCCGGCTTTGATGAAGTCGGCTCGCTGCCCGGCCTGATCGGATCGACGGGCGGTGAAGGCCAGGTCGGCTTGTTTGCACGAAAGGCGTGGCAGCCGCTCGCGATCGCTTCCGCCGCTCGGGAAACACCCGCGGAAAAATCGTGGTTCATTTTCGCCGACGCCTTGGGGTTGGGCGAGCGACTGGCAGCGCAACTGCGGGCGGCCGGAGCGAATTGCCAGACTGCGCGGGCCGGCAAGGAGTTCGCCGCGATCGGGACCGACGCTTTCACCCTGCGCTCCGAAGCGCCCGAAGATTGGACGCAGCTCCTCACAGCAGCGGCGGAAGCCGCACCGCTGGAGCGAATCATTTACCTCTGGGGACTCGACGCCCCCGCGGAGGTCGCGGTCGGCGACACGCTGATGGGCACCGACGCTTTGCTTCACCTCAGCCAGGCGCTAGAAGCGACCAACCCCGGCGGCAGAATTCGGATCGATGCCGTGACGCGCGGGGCCCAACCGGTGGGCCGCGAGACAACCGCGACCACGGTGGCGCAGGCTCCCGGTGTCGGACTGTTCCGCGTCCTCTTCAACGAATATTCAAATCTCGCCTGCCGCGGGATTGACCTGCCGCTGGTCGCTTCCGAGGCCGATGTCGCCTTGCTCTGGAGCGAACTGCAACGGAACGACACCGAGCGCGAAATCGCGTTCCGCGGCGAAGCCCGCTACGCCCAACGCCTCACGCGGGGACGTCCGGCGGTTCAGCAAACGCTCGATCCGGCGGTGCCCCTGCGCCTCGAATCCCGCGAGCGCGGCCACCTCGACACGCTGCGCTTTGCACCGTTCGCCCTGCCCCCCTGCGGACCGGGTGAAGTGCTAATCGACGTTAAAGCAGCCGGCATGAACTTTCGCGACGTGCTCAAGGCGCTCGCGCTTTATCCCGGCGAAGCACCCGATGCGCGCATCTTCGGCGACGAGGTTGGCGGTGTCGTCAGGGCCGTCGGTGCCGGCGTGAAGCACGTCGCCCCGGGCGATCGCGTGTTTGGCCTCGCGGTTTTCGGCCTGGCCACGCAGACGCTGGCGCGCAGCGGGGATGTCCGCCGCATTCCGGGCAAACTGTCGTTCGAGGAAGCAGCCACGCTGCCCGTGGTTTTCATGACCTCGTGGCACGCCCTGAAAGTCGTGGGGCGGCTGCGCGCGGGCGAATGCATCCTCGTCCACGCGGGCGCGGGCGGCGTCGGCATGGCGGCGATCCAGATTGCGCATTACCTCGGCGCCGAAGTCATCGCCTCGGCGGGCAATGCAACCAAACGCGCGCTGCTCAAGACCCTGGGCGTGAAGCATGTGATCGACTCGCGGCGCGGCGACTTCGCTGAAGCCGTCATGGAACTCACCGGACGGCGGGGCGTGGACGTGGTTCTCAACGCGCTCGCCGGCGAGGCGATCCCGATGGGGCTCTCGTGCCTCGCGGAGTTCGGCCGCTTCATCGAGATCGGCAAACGCGACATTTACCAGAACTCGCGCATCCCGCTCTGGTCGCTCCGACGCAATGCGTCGTTCCACGTCGTCGCGATGGACGCCGTCTTTGGCGGCGATGCAGCGTTGACGCGGGAGATGCTCGGCGAGCTTGCCGAACTGGTCGAGAAAGGCGCGCTCACACCGCTCCCCTTCCGTTCCTTCCCGGCGTCTCGCATTGACGCGGCGTTCCGGCTCATGGCGAGTGGCAAGCATATCGGCAAAGTCGTTGTGTCCTTCCCGGAGGCGTTTGTGCCGCGGCGCGGCGAACCGCTCGCACCGCCGTTCGCCATCAAGCCCGATGGCTGCTACTTGATCACCGGCGGGTTCGGCGGCTTCGGCAAAGTGCTCGCCGAGTGGCTGGTGAAATGCGGAGCGCGGCACCTCGTGCTCAGCAGTCGCCGTGGCGCCGCGACACCGGCAGCGCAAGCCTTTGTCCAGAGCCTGCGCGACCGCGGCGTGAACGTGCAGGTGGTGCGCGCCGACGCCGGTTCAGCCGAGGATGTTTCCCGACTACTCACGGAAATCCGCGCGGGCGATCAACCGCTCCGTGGCGTATTTCACCTCGCAATGGTCATTGACGACGCGCCGCTCGCCGCGCTCAACCGCGAGCGCCTGCGGACCGTGATGGCGCCCAAGGCGTATGGCGCCTGGCTGCTGCACAAGGGCACACAGGATCTCCCGCTCGATTGCTTCGTCATGTTCTCGTCCATCTCCAGCATCTTTGGAAATCCAGCGCAGGGGAATTACGGCGCGGCCAACGCCTTCCTCGACTCGCTCGCCCATCACCGTCGCGCGCTGGGACTGCCAGCGCTGACCATGAACTGGGGCGTGCTCGGCGGCGAAGGTTACGTTGCGCGGAACGAACGCGTTGCCGAATTCCTCGCGCGGCAAGGGACGACGGCACTCTCACCGGGTGAAGTGATGTCGCTTCTCGAATCGTCCCTTGTCGCCGGCAACACGCAGATTGCAGCGATCCGCGTGGACTGGGCGAAGTGGCGGCAATTCTTCCGCAGTATGCAGGAGAATCCGCTGCTCGAGCGCATCCTCGCATCCGTCGAAAGTCAGGAAGGCGGCGGCGTGACGAGCGACTGGCGGCTCAAGATCGAATCGACGGCGCCGAACGATCGCGAATCGATCATCGCAGCAGCGGTGCGCGATGTCGTCGGCTCCGTCTTGCGCGTCAAGCCAGACAGTTTGCGCAACGACCAACCGCTCACGGATCTCGGATTGGATTCCCTCATGGGCGTCGAAATCGAGAACTCGATCGAAGCGACCCTCGGCGTGGCATTGCCACCGACCAGTCTGCTGCGCGCTCGCACCATCGGCCAAATCGCGTCGCTCATCGCCGGCTACATGGGCGCCAAGACCGCCACTGCTGCACCTGCCGCCGCCGCGGCTCCGGTGGAAACCTCGATGCCAGAAGATGTCGATTTGGAGGCGTTGTCAGACGAGGACATCGACCGTCTGCTCGGTGCCGACGCCACGGCGGTCGAAATTGCCGATCCAAAATGAGCTCCGCGCTAGCCAGTCGAGCCGACTCCGTGTCCGGAGACAAACGCGCGCTTTTGAGGCAACGGCTGGAAAGTGGGGACGCCCGCCTCCACCCGATCACCTTTCCCCAGCGGGAGTTGTGGGAGACGTCGCCGGTGGCGGTGGCGGATCCCGCAAACCATATTTGCGGCTTCGTCGAAATAAAGGGCAGGATCACTTTTGAGGAAGCCGAGATGGCCATCCAGCGGGTCGCTGACCGGCAGGAGGCCATGCGCATCTCCTTCCTGCCTGGAAAAGAGCACCTCTTGCAGATGATCCGGGGCAGCGGCAGAGTCCCGCATAGTGCGGGATTGGGCTACCGTGAACTCTCATCCATCGAAGCACGGCCGCAAGCGCTCGAGGAACGGATGAAGGAGACTTGCCGGTCGCCGTTTGATCTGGTGCAAGGACCGCTCTACCGGGTGGAAATGCTGCGACGGGCCGCCAACGACCACATCCTGGTGTTCTCCATCCACCACGCCATCGCCGACGGCTGGTCGTTGGGTGTCTTCGTGCAGGATCTATGCACGGCTTACGTGATGGGGTTGTCCGGCTTCCGCAAAGCAGTCGCCGTGGGAGTCATGGGGCTGTCAAATGCTCTACCTCCTGTGTCCCAAACCTACAGCGAATGGGCCGCGGCCGAGCGGACCTTCTGGCAGCCGGCCGAGCTGGAGCCGCGAGCGGCTTTTTGGAAGTCGCAGCTCGCCGGCCATCTCCGAATCTGGAGCGCCCTCGAGGGGACGGATACCGCGTCGGGTGTGCATCAGCGCACGATTTCCCATTTTCCCGCCGAGCTTGCGAATGCCGCGCGGGCACTCGCCCGCCGGAGCGGGGCGACGCTCTTCAGCACCTTGCTTGCCGCGTTTCAAGTCGCCCTGTCACGCTGGACGGGCTCGGAGGACATCCTTGTCGGCACGCCGGTCGCGAACCGCACGAAGCAGGCGATGAACGAAACGATGGGCTACTTCGCGGGGATTGTGCCGCTGCGCAGTCGGGTCGAGCCCGAGCGCTCGTTTTCCGCCGGGCTGCGCGCGTTGCACCAGACGACCGTGGACTGTTTCGCGAATGCCATGCCCTTTGCCGAACTCGCCCGCGCCCTCGGCGATGCAGGAGCGCCGGGACACAATCCGATTTTCGAAGTGCGTTTCGCGCTGCAAAACCATCCGATCCCTGACGTAGCAATGCCCGGCATGTCGGCGAAACTGCGGATGCGCTCGACTGGCACCGCCCGCTTTCACCTTGCCTGCGAAATCACGGCGGAGGCCGAACAACTCGAAGTCGTGTGGCTCTTCCGACCGAAACTCTTTCCAGAGGCGGAGGTGGAAAACCTTGGGCGCCTCTTCCAGAATCTCCTCGCCGGTGCCTGCCGCTCGCCCGAAACCAGCATCGCCGCCCTCAACCACGAACTGTGATGAATGCCACGCCGGCCAGCGAGACTTCGATCGAACCGCACGCGCCGCATTGGCTCAGCCGCGCCGCGTTCCCCGTGCTCACCGCGCTGTTCTTCCTTACGCAGGCGTTGCTGGGCTTCGCCGTGTATCGCGCAAACTACTGGCTCGCCGCGCCGCTGGTCCTGATCTCCAGCCATCTCATGCACGGCATGCTGATCGGCTTTCACGAGGCGTCGCACGGGCTGCTGCGCAAGAGCCAACTGCTGAATGAAATCGACGGTATCATCATCGGCACCCTTAGCATGATGAGCTTCAGCCTTTACCGCGCGGCGCATCAATTGCACCACGCCTACCTCGCCTCCGAGCGCGACGAAGAGCTCTGGCCCTTCGTTCATCCGCGGATGCCGCGCGGGGCGCGCGTCCTGGCCGCTGTGCTCGAACTCACGTTCGGACTGCTGTTCACGCCGTTTCTTTTCGTCCGGACCTTCCTGCGCAGGGGTTCGCCCATTCGGAACAAGAAATTGCGTCGGCGCATTTGGACGGAGTTCGCCGTCTCGGCGGTCATCTGGACTGCGATCTTGACGACGATCGCGGTCTTCGATGCGTGGAAATATTTCCTCTGGCTGCATCTCGTCCCCGGGTGGCTGGCTGCGAATATGCAAAGCTTTCGCAAGTATGTGGAGCACGTCGGCCTCACCGGCTCGACGATGAACAGCTCGACACGCAGCATCGTGGCGGAGGGTTGGGTGGCCACGTTCGTTAACTTCACGCTGCTCCACGAGCCCTATCATGGCGTCCACCATTGGCGCTCCGGGCTGCCGCACCCCGAATTGCCTGGGCACGCTGCCGCGCTCGAACCGAATGTGGAGCAGGAACGCCCCCCTTTTCCCACCTTCGGCACCGCGGTGCATGATCTCTTCATCAATCTTGCCAACCCGCGGGTCGGCGCCCAATGGCTCGGGGTCGCGCGCCCAACCCGCCAGGAACTGGCCAAGCAACGATTGAACTGATGCCGATTCCGAATGGAGATTCCGGTTGGGTGTTTGAAGCCTGCGGGCTGAAGAAGCAATATGACGACGGGCAGGTGCAGGCGCTGCGCGGCGTGGATTTTCGCATCCAGCAAGGCGAGTTTGTCGCCATCGTAGGCCCAAGCGGCTCGGGGAAATCCACGCTGCTCCAGATGCTTGGAGCACTCGACCATCCGAGCGCGGGCACGCTAAGGTATCGCGGCGCTTCGCTCCAGGAACGCGCCGATCTCGCCTCGTATCGCGCCCTCGAGATCGGTTTCATTTTCCAGGCCTTTCATCTGCTCCCGACTTTCACCGCGCTCGAGAACGTGCAGATCCCCATGTTTGAAACCCACCGCTCCGTCTCCGAGCGAAAACATCGGGCCATCGAATTGCTGAAAGCCGTCGGACTCGAAACGCGTCTGCATCATTTTCCCGCCAAGCTCTCCGGCGGAGAACGCCAGCGCGTCGCCATCGCGCGCAGTCTCGCCAATGGCGCGTCCGTCCTGCTTGCCGACGAGCCGACGGGCAATCTTGACAGCGAAAACGCGAACCTGATCCTCGATCTCCTCGTGGGTCTTCGCCGCGAGCAAAACTTCACGCTCATCCTGGTGACGCACGACCTGGGCATCGCCCGTCAGGCCGCCCGCATCATCGAAATGAAGGACGGCCGCATCGTCTCCGACGCGCTCAACAAAGAACCGACATGACCTTTTTCACCTTCGTCACCCGCGGACTGACGCGGCGCCCCGTGCGCACCGGGCTCACCATCGTGGGTATCGCGATCGGCATTGCCGCAGTGGTCGCGTTGGTCGGAATCTCGCGTGGTTTTGAATCGAGCTGGCAAACCGGCATGAAATCCCGCGGCACCGACATCGTGGTCAGCAGCATGGGCAGGGGGCTGACGCCCAAACCATTCAGCGCCACCGTCGTCGAACGCATCGCTCCGCTTCCACATGTCGCGGAAACTTGCACCCTCCTCGTGGACCTGATCAGCGTCGAGAAAGCGGAGATGATGATCGTGTCCGCGCGGCAGTGGGGCGGCTTTTCGTGGAAAAACCTCAAGATCACCTCCGGGCGCCTGCCGAACGACGACGCGGAACGCGCTGTCGTCCTGGGCAAAACTGCCGCTGAAGTGCTGGTGAAAAAAGTCGGCGACACCCTCCAGCTCGAGACCGAGGAACTCAACGTAGTCGGGATCGTGGATGGTGGCGCGGTGGTCGAAGACGGATCGTTCATCCTGTCTTTGCCGCTGCTCCAAGGGATTACCGGTAACCAGGGCAAGATCAACATCATTGACGTGCGCGTCACGCCCGGCACGGGTAAGGAGGCGCTCACTCGACTGTGCGAGCAGATTACCGGCCTCGTGCCCGAGGCCCGCGCTGTCGTTGCGGGAGAGCACATCCGCGAGAGCCAGGCCTATCGCATGATCAGCGCGATGAGTTGGGGCACCTCGCTGCTGGCCGTCCTCGTCGGCGTGCTCGGGGTGATGAACACCATGCTGATGACCATCTTCGAGCGCACCCAGGAGATTTGCGTGCTGCTCGCCATCGGCTGGAGCCGCGGCCGGATCGTCCGCATGGTACTGTGGGAATCGGCGTTGCTCGGGTTTCTCGGCGGCGTGAGCGGAGTGCTGATCGGTGTGGTCGGTGTGAAGCTCCTCGTCACGACGCCGGCCATCCGGGGATTGCTCGAGGCCGAGTTGAACCCGCAGCTTCTCGTCATGGCTGTGGCCATCGCGGTCGTGGTCGGCGTTTTCAGCGGCATCTATCCCGCCTGGTGGAGTTCCCGTCTCGCGCCGAGCCAAGCCTTGCACGGCTGACATCCCCACCCCGACACCCGAACGTCAACTCCTATGAAACCAGTCCGCCGAATGTCCCTCCCCGTGGCTGTTGCCATCCTTGGCCTTATCCTCGCGTTCTCCTCCCGCGCCGCCGAAAGCCCATCGCCGATGACAGCGAACGACCTTGCTTCCCGGCTCAGCGCACTCCGCCAGAACGGCGCGTCGTACGTGCGCCTGCGGATGGAGATCAAGGGGGCGACCCGGGAGACGCTCCAGCTGCAAATCAAGGAACGCCGGACCGAGAATTCTTCCGAGGTCGTCTATCAGGTGCTTTATCCAAAGGAACGGAAGGGGGAATCCGTGCTCCTCCGCAAAATTGGAAACCATCCCGCAACCGGTTCCGTTTTCGTCCCGCCGAATACCCTGAGCCCGATCGGCGACATGGAAGAGCCGCTGCTCGGCAGCGACCTGTCGTATGAGGACGTCGTGGATAATTTTTTCGCGTGGGACCAGCATGCGATCGTCGGAACCGGGGAAGTGGACGGCGTGAAGTGCCAGATCCTCGAATCGAAACCGGGCAATGACCAACGCTCGATCTATGGCAGCGTGCGGAGTTGGATCGACGTGCGGCGCCTCGTCCCGCTCCGTGTCGAGAAATACGCCAGCTCCGGGCAACTGCTTCGTCGCATCGACACCACACGCGTGGTCGCTGACGCCGGCCACCAAATCCCGGCCAATTTCGCCGTGCGCGGGGCGCGACCGGATTCATCGACCCTGCTCGATGGCTCTCGCGTCGGGCACAACGTGACCTACACCGACCGCGATTTCACCATCGAAGGCCTTAAAGAAATCGCCGCACCGCGCCGGTCGCCAGAAAAACCTTAGTCGAGGAGCATGCGGATGCCTTTGATCCCGGCAACACGCTTCACGTCGTTGCCGCCAGCGAAACCTACGCAAATGTCTTCACCGGTTTTGGCGCACCTCGTGTGCGATCCGAGCAGGTAAAGGCGGAGGCCGTCGGTCAGGCGGAGATCTTCCGCGCAAGTGGTGCGGCCGTGGACGAACACCTTGCCGATCAACTGCTGCTTCCGCTGGCGCTAGCTCGCGGGGGAAGCTTCGTCACCACTGCGCCCAGCGGGCATACGCGGACCAACTTGGGCATCATTAGTCATTTATGACACCTTTTTGAAAATGAACAGGGCTGGTGCCGCCAAGGCGGCATCAGCCCCAACTGTCAGCTCCGCCGATACGGCATCCGGAACCGAAACCGTGGACCGGTCCCGGACGCTGGGTAGGCATTATGGGTTGCCCGGGCGCCCTTGAAAGATCGAGATGGTGCCGTCGCCCTCGTTCGCCGAAATGAAAAGGCCCCGTTGCGGAATCGCCAGCAGTCCCTCCGGACGATCTCCGGTGCCGAGAACCTGGACGAAGCGTGGCCGGCTCTCGTTGCCGTCAAGTCGATACACCGCCACCGCATCGGCACGTTCCATTCCCACAAACAGAAAGGTGTGGTTCAGGTAGCGGGCGATCTCGATCCCCTCGGGCTCGGTGCCTTTGCTGTCCGACCGACCGTCGTCGTAGTACCCGGCCGCCGCGGCCGCCAGCTCCAGTTCCGGACCGCTGTCAAACAGCAGAGTACCGTCCGGGGCGAAGATAGTGAAGTTGCGACCCCCGACGAAATCCGCGTCCAGGTCGTAGTCCCCCTCGTTGGCAGTCACCAGGTTTCCCCGAGGCGTCCAGCCGATCGCATCCGGCTCAAGGCGGCTATCGGTGAGCAAATCGGTGAAGCTGATCACACCGTCGTCGGTCAGGTCGGCCAAGTGGGTGGTGGTGCCGGCGGAGAACCCGCCAATGAGGTTGCCCGACAGCGGCACCAAGTCCACCAACGCGATATAGTTGTTCTCCTGCAGCGTGACTGCCGCGATGTTGTTCGCGCGGATCGACACAAACTCCGGCTCGGGATCCGAGGGGAATCGACCCAGGCCCTCGAGAATCACTTTGCGAAGCGTCCAGGCCGACGGTTGGCCAACCAGGTCCACGATCGTCAGCCAACCGGGGGGATTCTGCGGCATCTCGCCGTCGTTCACGTCCTCGTCCCGTTCGTTCTCAATGGCGATGGCGGCATATCGTCCGTCCGGGCTAACGGCCACGCTGTCCGGTTGACCACCCAGGTCGATGGTGGTTTGGGCGTCCGTGGCCAAATCGATGACGAGCAGGCTGCCTTGGTAGATCCCGATCAAAGCGTATTTGCCGTCCGGCGTGATCGCGACACAGGTGGGCTCCCCTTCCAACTCAACCGTCGCCACCTCCTTTGGATCGGTCGGATCGGTGATGTCCACCACCCCGACCTCTCCAACGCCGTCGGTGCCGCTGTCGGTGTAGATCAGGTATTTGCCGTCCGGGGTGGCATCGACAATCTCGGCCACCTCGCCGGAGACTTGGTAGGTCGCCACTGGCACGAAATGGCCGACCGGAACGCCAGGCGCCCCACCCCGGGGCTTTGCCTGGACCGGTAAGGCAAGAATCAAACCCGCCACCACGGCGGGCAACAGTCGAAGGGGAGAAAGCGGTCCGGCGAGGATCCACCCATTTTCAGCACGAAGTTCAATCATGGTTTTGTCTTTGGTTGATACGAGAACGGTGCACGCCCGCTGGAACGCGGACGCGAAACACGAAAGAAATTGTCCTTCATCTGTTGCGACTATATTTAGATCTGGTGACTTTAATGTGACGATCGGCGGATCCGCGGATCCCGCATGGTTGGAAAAGTCGGTTCCAGGAGAACAGAGGGCACTACCTGCACAACGCCACGGCCGTGGGATCCGCTACTCCGTATCGAGCATTGTCTGCATTACCTTCCTGGCGATTGCCGCCGGATGTCAGGGACCCCATGCGATCGGGGAATTTGCCGAAAGCCTCAACCACGGACGGCGACGCCGTGATCGCGCCCAAGAATAGGCCGGTCGGAATCGATCTCAGAATCGCTGGCTTTCGACCGAGATGCATTGCGGCTTTGAGCATCTTGAACTGGAGACCCCGCTGGCTGACGTCAAGAAAGGCCAACGGGTCAAGGTGTTGATAACCTTTGAGCCCATGGCAACGAAGGGGCTTCCCCCGGGCGATTTTTTCACCGCCATTGGCTCCTACTATAGGGATTTTCCCAATGGCAAACCGATGACCACCGCCGACTACATGGCAGCCAGCCGGGACGGCGAGCGCGACTGACATGGCCGGGGTCGTCGACACCTGTTTGCTGATTGCCGCGTTTGCCAGCCGTCATCAGGGATTGGTCACGCGGAACACTGCCGATTTTGGCCAAATCCATCCCAGCCTGCCTCTGATCAGCCCATAGCCGCGTCGTCATGACCTCGGCCGCGTCGAGGTGAAATTCGCCAAGGTCAGCGAATCTTCGCCAATTTCTACCCAAGTGAGTTTGCTCAAATGACAGCTTCTTTGGCCGGGATGGATTTATTGCCATCCATAGGGCTGTGGTTGAACTGCTGAGCGTCTGGTACTTCATCCTCAATCATCCGCTTCACTTCGTCGCCATTTACGGACTTTCCGCCAACCGCGATCAGTCCGCCTGGCCGACGAACCAGTTTGGGCTTGGGCCGAAGAACCTGCCTCATGCGACGGACAATCAGGACATCGGGCCCTTGAAGCTCGAAATCCACGATGTCTCCCGGCGAAAACTAGGGCGGAAAGACGGCCCGGCGTTTTTCGTCCAATGTCGCGCGCATTCAGAGGTTATCCCACTGCGGACTTCGCTCTGCAATGGTGGACATGCTCGATGCTCTGGCGTCAGCTTATTAGCAAGCGTCAGCAACGTCCTCGCAAATTTAATGTCTTTCGCCTCCATCAACCTTCTTCCGAAACCAACGAAGGGCGGGAATATGTCCGACGTCATCCCCGGGCGAACCAAGACGACTGCGCGCTGATCACCAAGGACACCGACTTCGAAATAACTTTTGAACTCGGCCAAGGTCCGCCCAAGCCGCTGCTCATCAGCACCGGCAACATTCACAACAACGAACTGCTGGCACTCTTCGTCCGGCATGAAGAGCGGCTCTTCCGTCTACTGGCCCAGCACACGTTCGTCGAATCTTGGCCAGATCGTGAAGGTCGATGCCGAGGAAAAAGAGGTGGTGATCCGCTACGACCAACGGGAGGTGGTTTACGACTTTGGCGAACTGGATGAGGAGGGTGTACCCGTTTGACCCCGCATGGTAGCGTCTTTGCCGGAAACACGTCCATGGCCCTCAAAGCAACAATCTACAAAGCCCAGGTGCAACTCTCGGACATGGATCGCAACATTTACCGCGACCACTCCGTGACCATCGCCCGTCATCCATCGGAAACGGATGAACGACTCCTCGTCCGCCTGCTGGCCTTCGCGCTGAACGCTCCGGACGATCAGGACGAGAGCCCCCTGGAACTCGCCAAGGACATGTGGGAGCCCGACGAACCCAGTCTTTGGCAGAAAGACCCGACCGGGCGCGTCACCCACTGGATCGAGGTCGGCCAACCGGACGAAAAGCGGCTGCTACGCACCTCCGCCCGCGTGGATCGGCTTAGTGTTTACAGCTTCAGTTCAAGCACCGCGAAATGGTGGAAGGACCTCGAAAACCGGCTCACTCGGCTGCGCAACCTCACGGTGTGGCAGATCCCATCGAAGGAGAGCCAGGCGCTTGCGGCGCTGGCCCAACGGGCGATGCAGTTGCAGGTCACGGTTCAGGACGGATCAATCTGGTTTGGCGACGGCAGTCAATCGGTCGAAATCAATATGCAGCGACTGATGGGGCCGGTGGACAGATGAAGAGAAAGGGTGGTTGCCAGCATGCGCCTCCACGACGAATGCCTGAACCGGGAGCAGGTCCATACGCTGACCGAGCCCCGCGTGGTGATCGCGCACCGACGTAAATACAATCACGAGCGAATGCGTAGCACGCTCGGCTATGAGAACCCGTAAGGTCAAAAAACTCAAACCTACCGATGTTCAACGATTTACAGGGCGATGAGGAGATTGCTCCCAGGCCGTTGGCTCGGTTAAGTCTCGTCGATGAATTGGAAACGAATGCTGGCGACCATCTCCGGTTCGGTTGCATCAGGAGCTCCTCCTGCGCATCGAGTATCGGGTGACGGAGAACCGGATTCTCAAGAACCAGAAAATTACGTGAATCATTTCCACGCGGAGCGAAATCACCAAGGCAAGGGCAACGTGATCCTGTTTCCAGCGCCCGAGGATCGGATCGGTGAAATATCGGGGGATATACAGACTCGCGAGCGCCTCGGCGGCCTCTTGAAATTCTATTACCGAGAGGCCGCATGAGTATTTTGACCATACGACATCAGCGCCTGTCTGGCCTTTGCCGCCCGGATCGCCAGTGTCCACCAGCTGTTGGAACTACCGAATCAATTACGGAATCTCCAACACTCGGAACTCGCCCTGTTGAATGGCGACAACAACCGCCTGAATCTCCACCGAAGCAGCACGGATACGCCGCAAGTCGTTGGTTGAAACTTCGAGAATCGGGATGCGGCGTCCGATGAGGTTCTGCTGGTAACGGATGCCCTGGTCGGAAGTGATGAACAGATCGAACTCGCCTTCTGCCATCCGCAGGAGGTCACCGTTCTTAACACCGCCCCAGCCACGCTTTTGGGCTGTGGTGCACTCGTGGCCGACGAGGAGCTTGTGCATCGGCCACGGCACACACTCGTCCAACAGAATCCTCATGCGGCGAGCAGGGCGGATTCGGAACGTTCCAGGAGCCGACAGGCCATCTCTCGTGTAACGGACGGAAAGCACTCAAGGAATTCCTCAAGAGTGTAGTTGTTTTCGAGGTAGTCGAAGAACGTCTTTACAGGCACGCGCGTCCCCTTGAACACCGGCTTGCCACCGAGGATGTCGGGGTCGACCGTAATCAAGTCATTCGTGTTCACGCAGCCAGCCTAACGCATCCCTGCCTCCAGTAAACCTCAGAACTCGTAGGGTCAAAAAAACTCAAACCTACCGATATTCAACGATTTACAGGGCGATCAGGAGATTGCTCGCAGGCCGCTCCAGCGGTTAAGTCTCGTCGATGAATTGAAAACGAATGCTGGCGTATGTCTCCGGTTCGGTTGATCAGGAACTCCTCCTGCGCAACGAATACTTCGTGACGGAGAACCGGATTCTCAAGAATCAGAAAATTACGTGAATCACTTCCACGCGGAGCGAAATCACCAAGGCAAGGGCAACGTGATCCTGTTTCCAGCGCCCGAGGATCGGATCGGTGAAATGTCAGGGGATATACAGACTCGCGAGCGCCTCGGCGGCATCCTGAAATTCTACTACCGAGATGCCGCATGAGTTTTTTGACCATACGAGTTCCTCTCCGTGCTCAAGGGCACCGCCTAAGCCTCGCTGATAATCCGGTGAATCGGCGGGATTGAACTTCCGCCAACGGGCCGCCACCATCGTCCCATAATGAACACCGGTCGATTTCTCACGGTCCTGCTCCTGTTCCTGCCGTTTCGCTCGCCTGCCGCTGAGGCGGGGAGGGGAAGCAACTTTCTCGCGAACGCCCGCCAACTCACCTACGAGGGCAAGCGCAGTGGCGAAGGTTATTTTTCTCCGGATGGCAAAACGCTCATCTTCCAGAGCGAGCGCGAGGCGGAGAATCCCTTCTACCAAATCTATCTGCTCGATCTGG